>JBDUDE010000918.1:0-7897 GCA_040003105.1 Mucilaginibacter sp.
GTGCAACAACAAAGCTGATAAAAAAACTCCGTAAGGAGTCGCCAACCGGGTCGCAGCTATCGTTAACCGAGCGGTCGACCATGGCACAGCTTTACCAGAACAAAAGCATGCTGCCCAGCGAGCTGGCGGCTAACGAGATGATCACTAACCAATCCATGTCGCAGGTTTTAAACCATTTGTTTGAGCTGGGGTATATTGTGCGCGCAGCTTCTGAAACGGATAAACGGAAAGTAAATGTTTCAATATCCGCACATGGGGAATATACGCTACTGCAATTCCGGCATGAGCGGGATGAGTGGCTGGAGGCGGCTATTACTGCTGTGTGTACGCCGGAGGAGCAGGCGGCGCTAAGGGTAGCGATTGGGGCGCTGATGAAGATTGTGGGGATATAGACCGTGCCACTGTGAGTTTTAGAATCCGGCAGGACTTTGAAGGGAGAGATGACAACGGGTATCATGCTGAGGCGCTCGAAGCATGGGCGCAGTGGCCTGTACAACCTGCTAGGCACGCGGGCAGGGGCCTTTACCCGCATCCTTCGAGTGCCTCAGGATGACATGCCACCACACGTTCGAGATAGATGTCTGTCATGGGGCGGAGGGGGGCTTTTCGGGCCTTTATCATTGGGTTTTAGCAGGGGTGCATGGCGATGAACACACCCCGCCACTACACAGGCCCAGCGCACCCCCTCTCAAGAGGGGAATAAAAAGAAAGAGGGAGAGATATAATTAATGACAACAGAAACACTAACATCATTCAGGTTATTCAGGGCTTTTAGGAGTCGCAATTACAGTTTATATTTTGCCGGGCAATCGGTTTCGCTGATCGGCACGTGGATGCAGAGAACGGCGGTTAGTTGGGTTATCTATTCGCTAACACATTCGACCTTGATGCTGGGGGTAACGCTTTTCGCCAGCCTTTTTCCTTCTTTTTTATTTTCGCTGATAGGCGGCGTGGTGAGTGACCGCTATAACCGTTACAAGGTATTGCTTATTACACAAATCGCCTCGCTGGTGCAGGCAGCCCTGCTGGCCATATTGATATTGCTGAACCACTACCAGGTATGGGAAATTATCGGACTCAGCGTTCTGCTGGGCATTATCAATGCGTTTGATGTGCCGGCGCGGCAGTCGCTGGTTTATGAGATGGTTGACGATAAAAAGGATTTGCCCAATGCGCTGGCATTAAACTCGTCCATGGTAAACTTGTCGCGCATTGCTGGCCCGGCGCTGGCCGGTTTGGTGCTCGAAGGGTTAGGCGATGGTGTTTGTTTTTTACTAAACGCGCTAAGCTTTGTAGCGGTAATTGCATCGCTGTTAATGATGCGGTTACCGAAATATATTAAAAAAGAGCACAAAACGGACGTTTTTGGCGAGGTAAAAGAAGGTTTTGCTTATATAAAACGTACGCCCTCCATTGCGTTTGTACTGGTAATGCTGGCCCTGGTGGGCCTGATGGTTTTGCCGTTTAACACACTGATTGCCTATTATGCAAAAGACGTATTTAAAGGTACAGCATCAACATTCGGTGTAATTGACAGTTTTATCGGGCTGGGTGCATTTTCGGGGGCTATATTTTTGGCATCGCAGAAGGCGGGGGCCAATCTTAAAAAAATACTTTTCATCAATACGCTGGTATTTGGCACGGGGCTTATTTTGTTTTCGCACGAACATGTTTACGGGCTGGCATTGGCTTTTGCCACGATAGCCGGCTTTGGTATGATGTCGCAAATTACGGTTAGCAATACGCTTATACAAACCACGGTTGAGCCTGATATGCGGGGGCGTGTGATCAGTTTTTATGCGATGGCGTTTTTCGGGATGCAGCCGCTGGGTGGATTATTGGTTGGCCTTGTATCCAAATGGATTGGGCCTGCCGATACATTGATGTGTGAGGGAGTTGCAGCATTGCTGATAGGCTTGCTGCATTGGCGTTATTTGCGCCGCGAGAAGCTGAAAGATGCACAGGATTTGGTTTTGAAGGAGGAAGAACATCCGTTGCAGGCGGTTTAATTTTCCCCCCGGTTGTTGGCGTTTACCTGTAAGCTACGACACAAAATTATTGACCGGGCACAGCAGGGACATCAATTTTTAACTGAGTCGCATCAGTAACATAAATGGCAGGCTTGCCTTTATAATCAACAATTTTGCCAGACAGGCATACATTTCGGCCTTTAAAATCACGCTCGGGGTGCCAGCGGAATTTGGTGTTTTCGGGACCTTTTACCAGGGCAGTTAAATATTGCCCGGTTTCACTACCCAGGTAAAGCAGGGTAAGGTTTTCGCCTTTAACGGGTTCAGTGGCGTAAACTTTATCGCATATCATCAGCGTTTCGCCCGAATGTTTTGCTGCATCTTTGGCAGCAATCTTTTTTTGTGCCGAACAGCTTAAGGTAAACAGTACAAAAGCGGGGATTAATACGAGTGATTTCATGAAATAAAGTTAATAAAAGGAATGTATACCTGATAAACGTTTATTGGCAAAAAGAATTGTGGGTACCTGGTTGGCAGGCGACTTAACCACGCAGATTCTGTGTCTCTGCAGTTAAATTTCACGCTTATCAATGTTATAGGGCTATGGTTATGTTGCTTATTGAAAACATGAACAAACAAACATTTTTCATTAAATTTGCAGCATCATGGGAGATTACCGCTTACAAGTTACTATTGACCAGGATTCCGGATTCTGCTTTGGCGTGGTGTATGCCATTGACATGGCCGAGGAAATACTGGCCGAAGACGGATACCTGTATTGCCTTGGCGATATTGTACACAATGACGAAGAAGTAGAGCGACTGAAAGCGAAAGGCCTGCGGATAATTGAGCATGCCGACCTGGTGAACCTAAAAAACGAAAAGGTGCTGATACGCGCCCATGGCGAGGCACCCGATACCTATCGCACCGCTTTAGAAAATAATATTACACTGATTGACGCTTCGTGCCCGGTCGTGTTGAAGCTGCAAAACCGTATCAAAACCTCATTTGATGCAAATGAAAAAATATTAATTTTTGGCAAACATGGTCATGCCGAAGTGGTGGGCCTGCAAGGCCAAACCAACAACGAGGCCCTGGTTTTCCAGGATATTGCCGAACTGGACGGTGTGGAACTACCTGAAAATATTACCCTCTACAGCCAGACCACCAAAAGCATGGAAAAGTTTTATAACATTAAAGACCAGCTTTTGGAACGCGGCTATAACCTTAAAGCCAACGACACCATTTGCCGCCAGGTATCAAACCGCGACAAGGACCTGCCAAAATTTGCCACAAAATTTAATAAGATTGTATTTGTCTCAGGCCAAAAATCGTCGAATGGTAAAGTGTTGTTCGAAGTTTGCCGCAAGCATAATCCTGATACCTATTTTATTTCCTCAGTAGCCGAGTTGCAAAGCAACATGTTTTCGCCTGGCGATACCGTTGGCATTGCCGGCGCCACTTCAACCCCTATGTGGCTGATGCAGGATGTGAAGGCAGCGTTAGAAAGATTTTAAGAAAGACCGAAAAGTCAGTAAAGTCCGAAAGACGGCACTCGCTTTATAGGCTGAATTCCATTTCATTACCCCGTCATTTCTTACAAACACCCTGTCTATGGACTAAAAAATCGTTAAATTCGCCCTCCGAAATAAATATGATTAAAAAAGGAATTTTACTCGTTAATTTAGGTACGCCTGATAGCCCCGAAACTAAGGATGTACGCAAGTACTTAAATGAGTTTTTGATGGACCCGCGGGTTATTGATATCAATCCTGTATCGCGGGCGTTACTGGTAAAAGGTATTATTGCTCCGTTCCGGGCGCCAAAATCAGGCAAATTGTATAAGCATATCTGGGATGCCGAAACCGGCTCGCCACTTTTGCACTACAGCAAATTGCAGCACCAGGCGCTTCAGCAGCGTTTGGGCGACGAATACCAGGTTGAGCTGGCCATGCGCTACCAAAGCCCTTCAATCGAGTCGGCTTTAGACCGGCTAAAAACTGCGTTGGTTGAAAGTATACAGGTAATTGCCTTGTTTCCACAATATGCGTCGGCAAGCACCGGTTCGGTTTACGATAAGGTGATGGATATTGTGCGCAAATGGCAAACCATTCCTTCTATATCATTCGTCAATTCGTTTCATGATAACGAGCTGATGATTGAAACCTTTGCCAATAATGGCAAAAAGCACAAGCCCGAAACTTATGACCATATCTTATTCAGCTTTCATGGCCTTCCGCAGCGCCAGCTGATAAAGTGTGACCATACCGGCAATCACTGTTTAAAATCAGCGGACTGCTGCCAAACGCTTAGTGACGTAAACAAATATTGTTACTCAGCACAATCATACGATACGGCCCGTTTAATCGCCGAAAAACTAAATCTGCCAAAAGAAAAATATACGGTTTGTTTCCAGTCGCGCCTGGGCAGCGACCCATGGGTGCAGCCATATACAAGCCAGGTAGTAGCCCAATTGGCAAAAGAAGGTAAAAAGCGCCTGCTGGTGTTTTGCCCCGCCTTTGTTGCCGATTGCCTTGAAACTGTTTACGAAGTAACCGAAGAATACGGTGCTGAATTTAAGGCCCTTGGTGGCGAGCACGTGCAATTGGTGGAAAGTTTGAATGATTCACCGACATGGATTGATGCGCTGGAGGAAATGGTTGTGGGGAAGAGGTAAGCAGCTTGCTGTTTACATTTCGTCATTAACGAAATGGAGAGCAATTTACGTTAGGAAACTATTCAAATTCCGCAATCAGCATTCCGACTTCCGCATTCAAACTAAAACAACTGCTGAATAATATCATCCGCCGACAACCCTTCCGCTTCTGCATGATAGCTGCGCACTATTCGATGGCGTAATATCGGTTTTGCAATAGCTTGTACATCTTCAATATCGGGGGAGTATTTACCATTGATAACCGCATGGCATTTGGCTCCTAAAATTAAGAATTGCGATGCCCTTGGGCCTGCTCCCCAGTTTAGCAGGCGTTTTACCTGCGGGGCAGCCAATTCGCCATTCGGGCGGGTTTTAGCTACCAACTTTACGGCATATTCAAGCACATTATCGGCAACGGGTATGTTGCGTACCAATTGCTGAAAATAAATTATCTGCTCGGCATTCAGCAACTTATTAACTTTATTGGTATTGGCGCTGGTAGTGTTTTTAACTACCTGTAATTCCTCTTTAAAAGTTGGGTAATCAAGCGCCACGTTAAACATAAAACGGTCCAACTGCGCTTCGGGTAATGGGTAGGTTCCTTCCTGCTCAATTGGGTTTTGCGTAGCCAACACAAAAAATGGCTGGGCAAGCTTGTGTGTAATGCCGGCTGCGGTAACCGCTTTTTCCTGCATGGCTTCTAAAAGGGCAGCCTGGGTTTTGGGCGGGGTGCGGTTGATCTCATCAGCCAGGATAATATTTGCAAAAACAGGGCCCGGTATGAATTTAAAATTTCTGTCCTCACCCAATATCTCGGACCCTATGATGTCTGATGGCATCAGGTCGGGCGTAAATTGTATGCGTTTAAAGTCAAGATCCAACACCTGCGATACGGTTTGTACCAACAAGGTTTTCGCAAGCCCGGGTACGCCAACAAGTAAGCAGTGGCCATTGCTGAAAATAGAAATCAGCACAAACTTAAGCACTTCTTCCTGGCCTATAATTACCTTGCCAATTTCAGCGGTTATTTGCTGGTAAGCCTGCTTTAAAGCATCAGCAGCTTCCACTTCCGAGCGGTGTTGCATATTTATTTATTGTTTTACTTCAGCCGGTTTTGTATCGGCAGGTTTAGGCTCCTCGGTTTTAACTTCTGATATGGCGGTTGCGGGTGTGCTCCAGTCTTTTAATGTTGGGCAACCCTGGTACTCAGGGTCAATACGCATAAATGTTTCTTTACGCCTTTTTTCAAACCATTGGCTCACGGTAATATTTACTTTGTTGTTATTGGCGTACTCTTTCAACTTCGGGTAATCCTGGGTGAGGTTTGCCTTGTGCGCGTTGGTGGTTGATTTAAGGTATAAAATCTTATACCCTTTTTTGCCATCAGCGCCGGTAAATAAAAATGGCTTCGATATGCTTCCAACCTTCATCGTATCGGCAACAAGCGCCACCTGCGGATCGAGCTTATCGGTGGGAATATAGGTTGAGCGGGCCTCAACGTTTTCGGCATTCAACAGCATACCACCATTAAATTTAGTGTCTTTATCATCCGAGTAAGCAGCTGCAGCGTATGAAAAATAATCCAGGTTCTTTTGGCTTTTCATCATCAAGGCATAAATACTATCAGCCCTGGTTTTAGCGCGGTCGAGGCTTTCCTGTGTTATTACCGGTTGTATGATGATGTGCCGCACGTGCACCTGTTCTCCCCGCCGTTCAATCACCTGTAAAAAGTGAAAACCAAAGTCGGTTTCAAATACAGGTGAAATCTCTCCCGCTTTCAATTTAAATGCCATTGCCGTAAATTCCTTAACATACCCTGTACGGTCGTTAAAGCCCAGGTCGCCGCCGGCTGCCGCCGCACCGTCCTGCGAATACAGACGGGCCAGTTTCCCAAAATCTTCGCCGGCTAAAACTCTTTTGCGCAACTCCTCGGCTTTATTACGGTAAGCTTCTTTTTCGGCAGCATTAAGCTTTGGCTGAAATACTATCTGGCCAACTTCCACCTCTTTGTTAAAAGTAGGCAAGCTGTCTTTCGGGATGCCATCAAAAAATTTCTTAATATCCTGCGGCGTGGTGTTCACATTGGCCGTTATCTTTTGCTGCATTTTTTGGGCGATAAGGCTCTCTTTAATATCCGGGCGAATCTCATCTTTATATTGTATAATTGAGCGGCCTAAAAACTGCTCTAACCTGTCCTGGCCGCCGGCGCGCTGAGTCATTTCACGCATACGGCGATCAACACTGTTGTCAACTTCGTCCTCCTTAACCTCAACGCTATCGATGATTGCCTGCTGGGCCAGCAGTTTTTGCGATACCAATTGCTGCAGTATATTGCATTTAAACGAATTATTTGATGGCATACCCTGCGCAACATAAGTGGCGTATTTTAATTCGATGTCTGACTGAAGAATAATACCGCTGCCTACAACGGCAGCGATTTTGTCAAGCGTATGCTTTGGCTGGGCCTTAACGGCCGATATTAATAAAATAAAACTTAAAAGGGCTATCCCAAACTTTCTCATGTACCTTATGCTAATAAAACTGCCCCGATTTTCCGGGGCGCTAAAAACCTTCGAATTTCGGTAAAATTTATGAATTTTGAACTTTATAATTAACGCAATACCGGCAAACTAATTATAATTGTGCGAATATGCCCATAATGTATCAAACTGTTTAGCTGTATTTGGTTAAAATTTGTTAAAAATTAAGCGGGTAATGGCATTAAGCTAAAAGAACCCCATGGGAGGTTTAAGGTCGGTAGAAAACAAGAATATGGATTTTAGCCTGCCGTCAGGTACGAACGTTCGCGAGGTTGCGTACCTGACGGCACACTAAACGTTTTAAACCTGTTTTCTACCGACGTTTTACACCTAAAGGCGCATTTTAAAAACCATGAGTGCTTAATTTAAATAGCGTCGGCCTATGGCTCAATTTTTTTATGCAGATACACTATCTAACCACCCCATTATACCTATCACCCTTAAAAATTCACTATGCAGCGGTGCACTGATATGAACTTGTACTTTGGTAAGCGGATGTACAAATTCCAATTCCGACGCATGCAGCAACATGGTATCAAGTTCCCACCGCTCCTTAAATAATTTGTTTTGCTTGTTGCAGCCGTGTGTACGGTCGCCAATTATTGGGTGAAATACGTGGGCGAAGTGTTTGCGTAATTGGTGCATGCGGCCGGTTTGCGGGTTAGCTTCAATCAACGAGTAACGTGATGTAAGATGATTTCCCAATGGCACTTCAAGCTCAGCGCGGGCGA
>JBDUDE010000858.1:0-2368 GCA_040003105.1 Mucilaginibacter sp.
AATTACCGATTAAATTTGAAGTACTACGCGTTATTTTTGTTTCCTATCTTGGCTCTTGACTCTTAATTATGCATGATATTTTAAGAAATTACCTGGCGCAAAGTATAAATTTAACCGAAGAACAATGGGCCTTCGTACTAAATTGCTGTAGGCCCAAAATAACTAAACGGAACGAAATACTTTTAGAAAAAGGCAGGATAAGCCAGTATATGTATTTTGTTATAAAAGGCTGCCTGCGAATATTTTTGATTGATGAAGAAGGACAGGAAGCCACACGGTTTTTGATTTTTGAGGGTAGATTTGGCACCGCCTTTCCAAGTTTTACTTTACGGCAACCATCAGCAGCTGCTATACAAAGTATTGAACCTTCGGAGTTGTTAATGATAAGCTATAGTGACTACCAAATGCTCATGGATGTGGTTCCCGGATGGGAACGGATGACCCGGCTGGGTCTGCAAATGGACTATATCGACGCTATTGTACGCGTTGAAGGCCTGATAACTATGGATGCAAAACAACGTTATGACACCCTGATGAAGCAAAATCCTAAAATTATCCAGCGCTTACCCAGCAAAATTGTGGCTGATTATTTGGGGATATCGCAGGAGACGCTGAGCAGATTGAAAAAGAACCGTTAACCGCTGATTTTTTTGATGACGTTGATTTCGCTGATTTTTGACCGCTGATGTTGGCTGATTTAGCAGATGACGCTGATGGTTAGTGTTGGCTGATATATTTTTCAGCTGCTGACAGCCTGTTGTCAATGGCAGGCATTATTTTGGTGGTAAATTATAAAATGCTGATGACAAATATTGAGATAGCCCGGCAACGAACGCTTAACCAGCGTATTGCAACGCAAAGCTTTAAAAAGCCTGCCGAAATTGTGCAATATATGGGCGCTGTGCAGGCGCAGGAT
This sequence comes from Mucilaginibacter sp., assembly GCA_040003105.1. GTDB lineage: Bacteria > Bacteroidota > Bacteroidia > Sphingobacteriales > Sphingobacteriaceae > Mucilaginibacter. The sequence continues at coordinate 917 of JBDUDE010000858.1, forward strand.
TATGCGGGTGCGAAATGGGCCGTTGGCATGCGCCTGCAAAAAAGTAGTGATGCTGCAATTGACATGGCTATGGCCAACGGCAGCATTATCCGTACCCATGTACTGCGGCCAACCTGGCACTTTGTAACCCCTGCAGATGCCCGCTGGATGATTGAGCTTACCGCCCCGCGCATAAATATTTTGGCAGCCGGGCGGCACCGGCAATTAAAATTGGACAGAAAAACACTGAAAATAAGCAATGATGTATTCGCGAAAGCGCTCGAGGGCAATAAGCAACTTACGCGCCTGGAGTTGCAGGATGTTCTAAATGAAGCAGGGATAAATACCGGGGAGGAGCGGTTTGTGCATATACTGATGCAGGCTGAACTGGATAAGGTAATTTGTAGCGGCGGCCGGCAGGGCAAACAATTTACCTATGCACTTTTTGACGACCGGGTACCGCAAGGAAATAGTTTTACCGGCGATGAAGCCGTTGCTGAATTGGTGAAGCGCTATTTTATAAGTCGCGGCCCGGCTACGCTGCGCGATTTTACCTGGTGGAGCGGCCTTACCGTGGCCGATGCTAAAAACGGGTTGGAAGCCTCGAAAAACGAATTGGCAAATATCGATGTAAACGGGCTAACCTATTGGCAGTCAAAATATCAACCCGAAATAAATAGCAAAGCGCCTATTGCTCACCTGTTGCCGGCTTATGATGAATTTGCTGTTGCGTATAGTGACCGCAGAGCTCTCGTCAACCCTAAGTATCTTACACAAGCAAAGCATGTGATCTTCGCACCCTCTGTTGTAGTAAATAACCAGGTTGTAGGCGCCTGGAAACGCATCATTAAAAAAAATGAGGTCGAAGTAATTTTGGACCTATTTGGGAAACTTACTAAAGCGCAAACAACGGCGGTTGAAGCAGCCGTAAAACGTTATCAACGGTTTGTTAAGTGAGGTAAAATTGTCCATGCACTTGCGTACATCATCCATGTTGTAAAATTAGCGGTCATTGCACATTTGTACTGTCAATAACGACAAACAAATTATCAAACAAAATGACACGTTTAAAAGCTATAAGCCCTGATGAAGCCACAGGCAAAACCAAAGAATTATTTGACGCAATACAAAGTAAATTAGGCATGGTGCCAAACATGATGCGCACTATGGGCAATTCGCCTGCCTTGCTGGAAGGTTACCTCAGTTTAAATAGCATACTTAGCCACGGTAAATTAGGCGGCAAAACCGGCGAACTGCTTGCCCTGGCAATAGGCGAAACCAACAGTTGCGATTACTGTTTATCAGCCCATACATTTATTGGCGAAAAGCTGGTACACATTGATACTGCTGTTTTACAAAATGCCCGCAACGGCGAAGCTGCCGATGCAAAAACAGCAGCGGTATTAAAATTTGCTAATGTATTGCTCGACAAAAAAGGCCGGGTTAGCGATGCTGATGTTGATGCCGCAAAAG
>JBDUDE010000897.1:0-2367 GCA_040003105.1 Mucilaginibacter sp.
CAAAACTATTAACTAACCAACAGCCGGGATTGGAAGAAACCGACAATAATGTTCAACAGAAATGTATTTTAATAAACGCCAGGCAAATAGTGGTCCGAAAATTGACAATTTGCATAATCTATCTAAATAACTATGGAAAATTCAAAAGCTGCCCCCATCACCATTAACCCAACCGAAGGACAAACCCTGTCGGTAGTTGGCGATAATTACCGTATTTTAATAAGCGGCAAACAAACAGGCGGCGCCTTTGCCGTTATCGATATGCTGGTGCCACCCAATGGCGGCCCCGGTCCGCATGCCCACGCCGGTTTCGACGAATCGTTTTACGTGATTGATGGCGAGGTGGAGGTAAAATCAGAAGCTGGCACCTACGTCGCTAAAAAAGGCGCTTTTGTTAATATCCCCAAAGGCGGCATTGTGCACTGTTTTAAAAACAAAACGGATACTTTAGCACACCTGCTTTGCACCGTTACACCTGCCGGATTGGAAGAAATGTTTTTAGAAATTGGCAAGCCGGTTGACGCAGGCACCTTCCTGCCGCCCCCGCCAATGGACGAAGACAGTATTAAAAAGCTTATAACTGTTGTCGAAAAATACGGGCAAAAAGTGTACCCGCCTGATTTTTTAGGGTAAATGTCGGGTGCCGGAGGGTAATATATTAATAATAAATAATTTATATTAGCATTTTGAAGCCTGTTTGATTTTTTAATTAAAGGCTTTGGAGCCTTATTGCAGGCCGTTGCCTTATATACGTTATTAATTATTAATTTAAGTATGCCGCCTGCCGAAAATACCGCTAACAGTAACAATTATTATAAAGCAATCTTTGATAATTCGCTTAGCGCCATATTTGTTACCATACCCAATGGTACCATTTTAGATGTTAACCGGGCTGCCTCTGATATTTTCGGCTATACAACTGATGAGTTTAAAAAGATAGGGCGCTTTGGCCTGTTTGATTTGACCGACCCCAATTTAATTTTGTTTTTAGAAACCAGGGACCGCTACGGAGCTGCCGAGGGCGAGGCAATAGGCATCAGAAAAAATGGAGAACGCTTTCCCTGTGAAATGTCGGCTATGGTTTTTAAGGACGAAAACGGCGAGCCCCGCACCTGTGTTAATTTAATTGATATATCGGAGCGACGCGCTATTGAAAAAGAAATATTCAGCCGCCAGCAACTGTTGAATGCTGTGGTAAACAATACTAATGATGGCCTTGCTGTCACCGACAGGGAAGGTCATTTTATGGTATTTAACCAGGCAATGATTGATTTGCTGGGAGTTGAGCCAGTCGATTCAAAAACTTACGATTGGTCGAAAAGGTTTAACATATACCAACCGGACGGCAGCACACTTGTGCCCATCAAAAAATTGCCGATTGTTAGGGCATTGCACGGCGAAAGGATTAAGGATGAGATATATTTAATTAAGAATCCAAAGAAAGGGAATGTGTATTTGTCTATTTCAGCCTCACCGATAAAGGATGAGAAGGGTGAAATTATCGGCAGCCTGGTGGTGGACCGCGATATAACCCACCAGTTTTTGTACCAGGAAAACTTAAAAATTGTTAATGACGACTTGCTTGCCAGCAACGAGCGGTTTAAATATGTAGTAAAAGCAACAAACGATGCTATATGGGATATGGATTTAAAAACATATCATATACAATGGGGCGAAGGGCACGAGAAACTGTTTGGCTACAGCCTGCAAAAAAATGAGGGCGACTACGCCGAATGGAAAAACAGGATACACCCCGACGATTTGGACAGGATTATTAACAGCATTGAAGTTTTAATAACCCAAAGACGCTACGATATTTGGGAAGAAGAGTACCGCTATTTTAGAAGCGATGGCAGCATTGCTTATGTGTATGACAGGGGTTATGTTATTTATGATAAGGATAAGGTGCCACAGCGTATGGTGGGCGCTATGCAGGACATTACCGCCCGCAAAAGCTACGAGATTGAGCGCACACAACTGATTGACGACCTGCTGCAGCAAAACAAAAACCTGGAACAGTTTACTTATATTATTTCGCATAACCTGCGGTCGCCGGTGGCAAATATTATGGGCTGCGCCGAAATGCTGAAGGATGAAGAACTTGATGCTGACGATAAGGAAATGGCAGTACGCGGCCTGTCGCGGTCAATCACCAAACTGGATGATGTAATTACCGACCTGCATACCATACTGCAATCTAAAAACGAACTGAACGAAAAGAAGGAGACGGTAAAACTTTACGAGGTTTTTAGCGATGTTAAAACCAGTCTGAACACCATAGTTACCCCGGCTGGCGCAACAATAAAAACCAGGTTCGGCGTAACTGAAATTAAATCAATCAAATCGTTTATCTACAGCATATTTTTA
>JBDUDE010000589.1:0-2362 GCA_040003105.1 Mucilaginibacter sp.
GGGACAACGCCCGATGCCATGGTGTTTTTATAAAATATATCGGCATAGCCTCCCAATGATACTACACCTTCCTGTATACGTGCACCCCCGGAATCGTTAAGGCCCACAACAGGCGCACCATTTTTCATGGCGAGGTCCATTATCTTGCAGATTTTTTCGGCATGCGTTTCAGACAGCGAGCCGCCAAAAACGGTAAAATCCTGCGAAAAAACATACACCAACCGGCCGTTTACAGTGCCATAGCCAGTAACCACGCCATCACCGGGGTATTTCTCCTTCTCCATGCCAAAATCAGTCGAGCGGTGCGATACCAGCATACCTATCTCCTGGAACGAGCCCTCATCCAACAAAAAATGCAAACGCTCGCGCGCGGTTAGCTTCCCTTTTTTATGCTGACTTTCAATACGCACCTTGCCGCCACCTAAAAGGGCTTCTTCGCGCTTTTTATTCAATAATTTTATCTTGTTATCCACAACGTCGGTTTAAATAAGTCCGGAAGTCCGAAAATACCGGAAGTCCGAAAGATAGAAATTAGTCGACGTAAATAATAATAAATGATTGCAAAATTAACACGCTCGGGTTAACAGACCAGCAAACCAATGGGCTAAAAAGCGTAAATTCGCATCAAAAATGGCTACTTACTATATCATATCCATACTTATACTGCTGACTGCAATTTTTGCGTATGTAAACGACAGGTGGATAAAATGGCCGCCTACCATAGGCATTATGGTGATAGCCCTGCTGTCCTCAATCCTTATAGCCGTCTTCGGCAGTCTAATTCCTGGGTTTTCGTCAAAGGTATTGCTGCTGGTATCAAACATTAATTTTGAGCAGGTACTGATGAAAATAATGCTTGCTTTTTTACTGTTTGCGGGCGCCCTGCATGTTGATGCAAATGAACTGAAAAAGGAATTTTGGCCGGTTATGCTGATGGCCACCGTCGGCACATTTATATCTACGTTTTTGGTAAGTTTAATGGCTTACTACCTGTTTGCCGCTTTTAGCCTGCAAATATCCTACATCTATTGCCTGCTGTTCGGCGCATTAATTTCGCCGACCGACCCCATTGCGGTTATGGGCATACTTAAACGGGCAGGGATACCAAAATCGCTGGAGTTAAAAATAACCGGCGAATCGCTTTTTAATGATGGGGTAGGCGTGGTTATTTTTTTAACCATTTTTGAGGTTGCCGTAAATAGTACTGCTAAATTCTCAATCGGTGATACGGCGTTGCTGTTTTTGAAAGAAGCCGGTGGCGGTTTATTATTTGGGGCGATATTAGGGTACCTGGCGCACCTGCTAATCAAATCTATCGATAATTACCGGGTAGAGGTTTTGATAACGCTTACTGTTGTAATGTGCGGGTATTCGCTGGCCGACTACCTTCACTTATCCGGTCCGCTGGCAATTATCATAGCAGGTATAATAATGGGTACCAAAGGCAAACGCGAAGGGCTTTCTGAAATTTCGCGCGATTACCTTAGTAAATTCTGGGACCTTACTGACGAGATATTTAACGCCATACTTTTCCTGCTGATTGGCCTGGAAATGCTGGTGATAAAGGTTAACCCTACCATTATGATAATCGGCGGCATTATGATAGCGGTAGTTTTATTTGCCCGGTTGCTATGCGTTGCCTTGCCGGTTTATTTTTTAAAAATATGGATGACATTTGAAAAAAAGGCTATCCTGATCTTAACCTGGGGCGGCCTGCGCGGCGGCCTGTCGGTAGCGATGGCACTTTCGATACCTGCTGCCATGCACCGCGATGAATTTGTTCTGATAACTTATGTTATTGTGGTGTTTTCTATAGTAGTACAGGGACTGACAATCGGGAAACTTGCCGGGAAGTCTGAAGTCTGAAGTCTGCATTATGTTAAGCGGGGAGCAGGGGAAAATATTTAAAACCAAAGCCTTCAATTTTTTCTTTTAAAGCTATAACCATAGCATCATGAACCCATACCAGCAAAAGTGGATTGAAACCCTAACCAATGCCAATATCCCCAATTGGACCATTAAGGCGCAAGGCGATGACATTTATGTAGAAATGCCGCATGTTACCGATTTAAAACTGATACGCGACAACCCGCCGGCCACACTCGGCGCGATGTCATTGGATATAGAGAAACCCAAGCAACGCTTGAAGTTCATCTTCCACAACGGCTACGAAAATTTTGAGTACCTGTTGAATCCACACAGTGAAGATTTGAATGAAGAGTAGTCGGGAGAGTCAGTAAAGTCCGAAAAGTCGGTAAAGACCGGAAGTCCGAAAAGTCAGTAAAGGCGGAAGTCCGAAAAGTCGGTAAAGACCGGAAGTCCGAAAAGTCAGTAAAGACGGAAGTCCGAAAAGTCAGTAAAG
>JBDUDE010000143.1:0-2358 GCA_040003105.1 Mucilaginibacter sp.
CATTGCTATTTTTTTCAGGGTTTACCCCTGATGGAGACTCGCAATGACAAAATTTTTAAGACTGTGTTGAGGATTTCCCCCATCTTTGCACATGCCTTATTTTAAAAAGCTGCTCGATTTATTAAAGATTGAGCGCGAGGAAGACCGCAATTCTTATTTAAAACTTACCGAAACGTCGTCCGTTGCCGACCGACGGGCAAATGGCCTAACCTGGTACCCTATAGCAATACGAGGTACAGAACCCAGTCGCGGCGATTATTTAACCGTCGAGGTGGAGCGTACTACGCACCAGGATATTTCACATCAGTTCAGGTTTGGCTCGCCGGCGGTATTGTTCACCAACCACGACCCTAAGAAAGACCGCGTTGAAGGCACTGTAACTCACCAGGGCGGCAATCGCCTAAAAATTACCCTGTTTACCGATGAACTGCCCGACTGGAGTCGCGATGGCAAACTGGGCATTGAGCTACTTTTTGATAACAATAGCTACGATGAAATGCAGAATGCCGTTAAGCAGGCATCGGCAGTAAAAGAAAAACCGGAAGGCAGGCTGGTTAATATTTTAACCGGGGAATCAGCGCCGGTGTTCAGCCGTCAAAATCAATTTTCAACTTTTGCGGGATTAAACACCTCGCAGGAACAGGCAGTTCAAAATATCTTGTCGGCGCAAGATCTGGCCATCGTTCACGGCCCGCCGGGAACAGGTAAAACTACCACGCTGGTGCAGGCTATAAAGGCGCTCATCGCACAAAATAAAGAACAAATACTGGTGGTAGCCCCAAGTAATACTGCTGTGGATTTATTGAGCGAAAAGTTAAGCATCGAAGGTCTAAATGTATTGCGTATTGGCAATCCGGCAAGGGTGTCCGAAAGACTGGTGTCCTTAACCCTTGATAGCAAAATGGCAGAACACAGCTACGTAAAAGATGTAAAGAAGCTAAAAAAGCAGGCTTCTGAATACAAAAATATGGCCCATAAATACAAGCGCAGCTTTGGCAAAGCCGAGCGCGATCAGCGCAAGGCGCTGTTTGATGAGGCCCATAAAATAATGCGCGAGGTTGATAAAACAGAACAGTTTATTATCGACGACCTGGTTGCAAAAGCGCAGGTAATTACCGCAACGCTGGTTGGCTCAAACCATTACACCGTCCGCAATGTAAAGTTTAACACAGTGGTAATCGACGAAGCAGGGCAAGCACTTGAACCGGCCTGTTGGATACCTATACTGAAAGCCCAAAAGCTGATTATGGCCGGCGACCACCTGCAACTGGCACCCACCATCAAATCAAACGAGGCTGCACGTGCCGGGCTAAGCACTACGTTGCTCGAAAAATGCGTTGCCCTGCACCCGGAGGCGGTAACGCTGCTGGAGGAACAATACCGCATGAATGAAACCATCATGGGCTTCTCCTCGAAAGAGTTTTATAGCGACAGGTTGAAGGCCCATGAATCCGTGGCGCACCGACTATTATTTCCAGGTGATTTGCCTTTTACCTTTATAGACACCGCGGGCTGCGGTTTTGATGAAAAACTGGAAGGCACAAGTTCGGTAAACCCGGAAGAGGCCGCGTTTTTAATAAAGCACTTAACACAACTTGCAGAACCAATTCAGGTAGATATTGCCGGTTTTCCAACCATCGCTGTAATATCACCCTATAAAGAACAGATCCGCATTTTGCAGGAACTTTTATTGGCTTCGGAACCCTTGCAATTGCATTCAGATAAAATATCAGTTAACACCATCGACAGTTTCCAGGGACAGGAGCGCGACGTAGTTTATATCAGCATGACGCGTAGCAATACCAGCGGCGATATCGGTTTCCTGGCAGACATCCGCCGCATGAATGTGGCCATCACCCGGGCAAAAAAGAAATTGGTTATTATCGGTGATAGCTCAACGCTGGGTAATTTCCCTTTTTATGCCGATTTGATTAAATATACCGAACAGGTAGGTGGGTATAAGAGTGCATGGGAGTTTGCCGATTAGCTCTCGCCCCCTTTATGGCGACGAACGAACTCATCCCTACGAAGTGCATTTTATGCGCCACAACGTGCGGGAACCGGAACTTAGCTTTTAAAAAATCCCTGTTTTTGCTTTTAAATCAGTTGTTTTAGGGGGTTAGAACATTATTTGCTCTAACTTTTTTCAGGTTATTGTTCAGCTTACCCCCAACTCTGTTACAAGTTTTGCGGAAATTTACCCTACTTCTGTCACAAAAAAGCAACAATTCATCACACCCCCCACGCTGGTTTTTACTAACTGTAATGTATCTGCCCTGAAGATATGCACTTATCTTTTGCCATTTTCCTGGCAAACAGCCCACCTTTCCAGGTTGAATTTTAAACTATAACTAAAAT
>JBDUDE010000081.1:0-2357 GCA_040003105.1 Mucilaginibacter sp.
GTGTTCTCGGCGTCCTCTCCGCGCACTCCGTGGTTAATTCTGTGTCCTGATTGCAATTGAATTTCTCTTGAAAGCTATTTGAATAGGCTTTCCACAGCCTTAGCCCCAACTTTGAATTAACAAAATCCCAAACCCACTTTAATTCAATTTATTGTGAAAGCATTTTTTACCACCTCAAAGATAATATTGGCAATTACCCTGCTATCAAACGCGGTTAAAGCGCAGAATAGCCTCAATTTCTCGCCGCCCATTAAAGCGCCGGTAGTTTACGCCATTGAAGCCAAAGACAATATTGTAGTTGATGGTCGCCTCAACGAAGAAAGCTGGAAAGCCGCCCCCGTTATTTCTGATTTTTTTAAACTGCAACCCCGGCAAGGCGGCGCCTACCTGTATAAAACCTTTGTTAAAATAGTGTACGATAAAAAGAACCTGTACTTCGGCGTTTTTTGTAAGGACACAGTCGGCAAAAAAGGTGTGCGTGTGCAGGATTACCGCCGCGATTTTACGCCCGACAATGATGTGTTTATGATTCAGCTGGACCCGCAGAACCTAAAACGCTTTTGCGTATCCTTCCAGGCTACGCCGCTTGGCACACAAAGCGACAAGCAGGTGTTTGACGACCAACTGCAGGACATTAACTGGGATGCGCTCTGGAAGGTTAAAACCACGGTTACCGACAGCGGTTACTATGCCGAGTTTGCCATCCCCTTTAAATCGCTGCGCTATATTAAACATGGTGACGATTCTGTTTCATGGAACCTCACCTTCTCGCGCATTGCCCGGCGCGATAACGAGCAAACGGTGTTCCCGGCTATCCCGCAAACGTATTCGCCTTACCGCATGAGCTACGGGGCTGAACTGAAAGGTTTGCAGTTGCCGCCGCCGTCAACCAATATCAGGGTGCAGCCGTATTCATTATACCAGTACTCGCAAAGCACCAACAGTAACAACGTAACCACCAACAGCAGTACCCTTAAATTTGGGGGCGAAGCCAAGTGGGCCGTAAACCCGCATGCGGTATTGGATTTAACGCTAAATACCGATTTCGCCCAGGCCGAGGTCGACCAGGCGGTAAATAACCTGACCCGCTTTAACGTACTGTTCCCGGAAAAGCGGCAGTTTTTTTTAGAAGACCAGGGTGTATTCGCAGGGGCGAGCATCGAGGGATTAAAACCATTTTTCAGCCGCAGCATAGGGCTTTCAAATACGCAGTTTAATGCCACCCCTGTACCAATCGACGCCGGCCTGCGCTTTACCGACCGCACTAAAGACCGCACCTTTGCGGCGCTTTATGTGCGCCAGGAAGGGACAGCTGAACAAGGCGCTGCCGATTTTGGCGTGCTGCGCTATCTTAAAAACTATGGTAAGGAAAACAATATCGGCGTAATGTTTACCGACCGTGTAGACGAAGCCGACCCGCGCAAAGGCTTCAACACCAAAAACAACAGCACGCTTACGGTGGATGGTTTGATTAGGCCGAGCAACACTTTGAGCATACAGTACCTTGTGTCTGCTTCAAATAATAATAGCCCGGATAGTTTGGGCTTTGCTAATTATTTTAAGATAAAGTATTATGATAACAAGTTCTTTTTTTACTATCAGAACGAGTTTATATCACAAAAGTATAACCCGGCAATGGGCTTTATCTTTCAAAACAATGTGATATACCACCAAACGGTTGAGTTTATTTCCCTGCGGCCAAAAAACAAAAAGTGGAGCTGGATACGCGAGGCCGAAATCGGTTTCGACGTAAATTATTACCAAAACGCCAACGACTTTAAGTTCCAGCAGGCCGACTTATACATTTACCCCATCTACATCGTGCTAAACAACGGCGGCGTGGTGCAATATGCCATACGGCCCAACTGGCAAAACATCAATTTTGATTTTAGCCTGCTGGGGGTTAAGCTGGCACAGCGCAACTATTCATTTACAATACATGAACTTACTTACCAGTCGGACCAGTCAAAGAAATTTTCTTTCTTAGGCGATTTTAACTTTGGCCAATATTACAACGGCACTATGCAATCAGCAGCGTTGGGGATGCGTTATGCGCCGAGCCCGATGATTGCTGTTTCGGCCAATTACACCCTGCAAAAGTTTGAAGACTTCGGGTTGGATAAAGTTAAGCTGCGCACCAACCTGTATAATGCCCAGTTGCGCGCCGCGCTTAACCCGCAGGTACAGGTTTCGGCATATTATCAGTATAACTCTTTCGGTAAGCTTGGCCAGTGGAACGCCCGTGCCAGCTGGGAGTTTGCTCCGCTAAGCTTTATTTACCTGGTTTATAACGAAAATAACTTTAAGGATACACCGGTTAAAAATCAATCGATGATAGCGAAGATTAGTTTTTTGAA
>JBDUDE010000095.1:0-7845 GCA_040003105.1 Mucilaginibacter sp.
GCCTATCTTATTAAGAATAATTCTAAATAAATTTCATAAAACGCTTTGAAGTTAAATCTGTCAGGCATACATTTGCGACATTATTTATAATTAGTCTAAATAAAAACAAATGAAGCAAACACAACCTGTAACTTTACGAATTTTCACCCTCGTTTTAATATTATTCACGATTGCAACCGCACGCAATGTTTCCGCACAACAATCCTATGGAACTGTCAGCGGAAAAGTTATTACCGCCGGTAAGCAAGCCGCAGAAAATATCACTATCGGCTTAATGCATACCACATCTGGTTCGGTAACCAATAAGAACGGTGAGTTTAATTTTAAGGCCCCTGTAGGCTCATATTCGCTGATTATCTCTTACATCGGCGTGCAAACGGTTGAGGTTCCGGTAACCGTTACCGCTAACCAAACCACCAGCGTGCCTTTAATTACCGTTAACGCAAACATGTCGCAGCTAAGCGAAGTAAATATTATCGCCAGCAGGGCCAACCGATTTACCAGGAGGATAAGTGCTGATGTTGGTAAAATACCGCTGGACAACCTCGAGAATTCGCAAAGCTATTCAACTATAACCAACGAATTGCTTACCGAACAGCAGGTATTTACGGTTGATGAGGCGCTCAGAAACGCACCGGGTATACAAAAAATGTGGGATGCTACCGGCAGGGCTGGCGATGGCGGTGGCTATTTTAGCTTAAGAGGCTTTGTCACACAATCCTTGTTACGCGATGGCGTCGCCGGCCTTGTTACCAGTACTATCGACGCTGTTAACGTTGATAAAATTGAAGTTATCAAAGGCCCGTCGGCTACTTTATTTGGCAGCGGCCTGACTTCGTTTGGCGGCGCGATAAACCGGGTAACCAAAAAGCCTTACGATACGCTCGGCATAGAAATCGGCCAAACCGTAGGCAACTTCGACCTAAGCCGCACAACGCTCGATTTCAACACGCCGCTTAATGCAAACAAAAGCGTGCTTTTCCGCCTGAATTCGGCCTACAACACCGAAGGCAGCTTTCAAAACTATGGCATGACCCGCTGCTTTGCCGTTGCGCCCAGTTTGTCGGTAAAAGCGAACGACAGGCTTTCGTTCCTGGCACAGGCCGAATTATTTTACGGTCACAACTCTGCCAAGCCATTCTTTTTCTTTTATTCGTCGCCGCTTGATATGGGTGTTACCAATGCCAACCAACTGAAGATAAACTACAACCAGGCGTATTCAAATGACGATATCAACCAGTACTCACGCAGCGCCAACTATTTTGCAAAAGCTACTTATAAAGTATCCGACCAGTTTACCTCGCAAACGTTGTTCACCTCGTCGAATAATTTTTCAAATGGCCCTAACCCCTATTATTACCTGGTTACCGATGCTGTGGCGGAAACTTTTGGAGCTGCCGCGATTCCGGGAAGCAGCAACAATTATATCCTGCGATATGACCAATCTACCCATAACAGCAAGTTTAATGCAACCGAGATACAAGAGAATATCAACGGCGATTTTAACATAGGCACAATTCGTAACCGTTTTGTGTTCGGGCTGGATTTGCAGCACCAAAACTCAAACCAGGTATACTACGGCAATTTTTATGGTGTAGCACCCATTAACGACCCCGGTTTCGACTACGGGGCGTTTAACAGGCAAGCCGTTAACGCAGCTAATGCCGCAAACCCGCTAACCACGGCCAACACCTATCCGTATATTTATAAAAAGGATACCTATAGCGCGTACCTGTCAGATGTGGTTAACATCACTGAACAGTTAATAGCTTCAGCAGGGGTACGCCTTGACCACTACGAAAACAGGGGCACTTACAATATCGACCATGTTCAGCTAAGCAAACCTTTCGGCCAAACTGCATTTTCACCGAAATTTGGGCTGATATACCAACCGATAAAAGAGACACTGTCAATTTTTGCCAACTATCAAAACGGATTTGTTAATCCCGGCATTTATACCAATGCCGACAACCAGCCAACGGTTGCCAAATTGCAGAATGCAAACCAAATTGAGGGCGGCGTTAAGCTGGCGCTGTTTAATGGAAAACTAAATGGTACCATCAGCTATTACCGCATTAATTTAAGTAACTCGCTTCGTTCTATACCAAATTCGCCGGTTTATGCCTCAGTGCAGGATGGTACGCAAAACAGCAAGGGCTTCGAAGCGGAAATTATAGCCGCTCCGGCAACAGGCGTAAATATTGTGGCAGGTTTTGCCTACAACGATTCGAAATATACCCATGCCGAGGCTGACGTCGAGGGCCGCAGGCCGGTTACTGCGGGTTCTCCATACCTGGCTAATTTTTACGTTAGCTACCGTTTACCCCAGCAGGCCATCAAAGGCTTAGGATTTGGTTTCGGCGGCAATTACGCCAGCGACAATAAAATAGTGAACAGCGTAAGCCAGGGCACATTTTCGCTGCCATCGTACACATTGTTCAACGCCTCTGCGTTTTTAGACAAAACAGAATACCGCCTTGGTTTAAGCGCCAACAATTTAACCGATAAACATTATTACACTGGGTACACAACGGTTAACCCTCAAAAACTGCGTCAGTTTATTTTAAGCGTATCCTACAAATTATAATAAATGACTCCATTTAAAAAAGCCATACTATTTATGCATCGCTGGCTGGGTTTTATAACCGGGCTGGTGGTGTTTGTGGTGAGCATTACCGGCTGCATATTTTGTTTCCAGGATGAAATACAGGACGCCATACATAATTACCGCAGGGTTGAGGTGCAAAACAAACCTTACACAGCGCCGTCGGTATTAAAGCAAACCGCGTTAAAAAAGTATCCCGGCTCCACCGCTAATTATGTTTATTACTACGGTAAAGACAGGCCGGCGGCGGTATTTGTAAGCCATCCGAAAAGCGGTATTACCAATGTGTTTTTGAACCCGTACACGGGCGTAATTACACATACCGAAAGCCCTCAAAACAATTTTTTTATTATTGTTGAGTACATCCATCTTTACCTGTTACTGCCGCCGAAAATAGGTGCGCTGGTAGTAGGTATCTCGGTCATAATTTTTGTGGCAATTATGATAACCGGGATTATCCTTTGGTGGCCCAAACGCAAAAGCGACCGCAAACGCAGCTTCAACATAAAATGGAACGGCCGCTGGCGCCGGGTTAATTACGATTTGCATAACGTACTTGGTTTTTATGCTACCGGTATTGCTATTATTTTGGCTATAACAGGTTTATCTATAGCTTTCGATTGGATGCACAAGGGCCTCTATACCGCTGCCAATTTTGGTAAAACCTATGCCGCAGAAAAGCTGGTTGTTAAATCAGACTCATTATTAAAAACTTTGACCATAAATCAACCGGTAGTTGACCGTGCATTTATTACGGCACAACGCAAATCGCCGCAGGCACAAATGTTTTTAATTCACACGGATGACGCCGTTACAGGCATTGTTAAAGTAACGGCCTATGCCAAAGCCCTGCACTTTTACCGAAGCGACGGGTATACCTTTGATAAATATAGCGGCAAACTCTTGAAAGTGCTGCCTCATACCCGGAAAAGCCCGGGCATGAAGCTAAACAACATGAATTACGATATTCATGTTGGACAGATATTAGGGCTTACAGGTAAAATTATAGCTTTTTTGGCCAGTTTGATTTGTGCAAGTTTGCCGGTTACCGGGTTTATTATCTGGTGGGGCAAGCGGAAGAAATCAAAGAGTAAGCCGGGGGAGGTGGTGCACAGGAGATTGGAAAAACAGCTGGCGAGGTAAAAATAAACTTGTCATTGAGGAACGAGCGCGGCAATCTCGTTGCCATGCTCGTGCGTTATGCATTGTTTGCTATGATTGGCGACGAGATTGCTTCGTTCCTGCCAATGACAATTTTCTTATTCCATTTTACATTCCCTTCAACGCCTCCGCAACCGCCTTTTGCGCCAATGGTTCCATCGCTTTATACCCTTCAAGCGTTGGATGAATACCATCTTTAGCCAAATTTACCGGCAATCCTTTTTCGCTATCAACCATTTTTGAATAGTAATCGAGGTAAACGATATGGTTTTTATTTGAATATGCCTTCAGCATGGCATTAAGCTGTATTACCTTTTCAGTGGGGTTTATTGCAGGGCGCCAGGGCAGTTTATTGGCTGGTAGCACTGATGATATAATCACTTTAATGTGGTTAGCTTTAGCAAGCTCCGCCATCGAAGCAATGTTGCCAAAAATATCTTCCAGCCTTTCGGGACCGTTATTTTGTGCGATATCGTTTATACCGGCCAGTATCACTACAACTTTGGGTTTAAGGTTTATCACATCCTGCCGAAAGCGTACCAGCATTTGCCCGGTGGTTTGCCCGCTTATACCACGGTCGATATAATTATTGGCTGCAAAAAAGGTCGAATCGTTGTTCACCCAGAAATCGGTAATGGAATCGCCCATATAAACAGCTGTGATTTTGCCGGCAACTGCGGGTTGCAATTTCTGATTGGCATCGTCGTAGCGGGCAATATTAGGCCAGTCCTGCGCCCGGGCGCCAATTGCAAAAATCATTAATAAGGCAAAAAACAGTATCTTGTTCATATAAGTTGGTTATTTCAATTTAAGTGTAAAGTTTAAACGCAAATAAAGAAACTTTTAGCGTATGCGAAAGAGAATGCGCAATTTGTAAAAAAATATTTTTTAATTAAACCATTGGCAGGCGAGCTGGTCATACATTTTTTAAACCAGCTTTAAAGTATAATAAAAAGTAAGGCTATGGCATCTACCTATGCAAAACAAACCTGTATTATACTTTTTGTCAAAATTACTTTTTTGATGGTTGTTATTACCTCAATGCAGGGCTGCAAAAGCAATAAGCTGACCTACAACAGCAATTGCGATGAAGGTATCTCGTTTAAAAAGGTAAAGTTTAATGAGCTGGTAACCCACATTAAGGCTTACGACCAGCAATACATTGAGGTTTCGGGCACTTACCTGGAATCAAAAGAACAATCGGCGCTGTATAACGACAGCTTGTTTACCGATCACTCCAACAAGCACGCCCTATGGATAAATTTCAGCCAGGATTGTCCGCTGTACCTTAAAGGAACCCGCACCGGTTTATTTGAACCCACCAACGGCGAGTTTGTACTGGTAAGCAACAAAAAGTTAAAAATTCGCGGCAAGGTTGATTTGCATAACACCGGCCACCTGGGGCAATATTGTGCGGCTATTGACAGGATTAGCTTCGTTGAGTTTAAATAAGTTGGTTTTCTATATCTCTAACTGCAACCCATCATAGGCCAGTTCAATGCCGCGCGGCAGCTCTTTGGCAATATCCTGGTGCCTGCCCAGCCGGTGGCTGATGTGCGTAAGGTAAGTAGTTTCGGCCCCAATTTCCCGGGCAAAGGCGATAGCTTCGTCAAGCGTAAAATGTGATATATGCTCCTGCCGTTGTAAGGCATTTATTACCAAAATCCGGCTGCCTTTTATTTTTTCCTTTTCGGCACCCGATACTGTTTTGGCATCGGTGATGTAGGTAAAATCCTTTAGCCGGAAGCCTAATACCGGCAGTTTATAATGTAAAACTTCAATTGGTGTAAAATGCACGTGGCCGATGTCAAAAGGCTCAGCGCCTATGGTGTGCAGGTTTAACTGCGGGATGCCGGGGTATTTAAACTCTTCGAAGATGTAGTAAAATTCGCGTTTTAGTGCTGCCTGCACGCGGGCGTCGGCATACACATCAACCGGGCCCTGCTGGCGGTAGTTGTATGCGCGGATATCATCAAGGCCGGCTATATGGTCTTTATGCTCATGGGTAAATACAATGGCATCCAGCCGCTGCACATTGGCGCGCAGCATTTGCTGCCTGAAATCGGGCCCCGAATCAACAACTATAACCTTGCCTTTATCCTCAATTAAAATGGAAGTACGCAACCGGTTATCCCGTGCATCTTCCGAGGTACAAACCTCGCAGTTGCAGGCAATTACAGGTACGCCCTGCGATGTTCCGGTTCCCAAAAAAGTTATTGTCACAGTTCCAGTGTTGTTTGTTTAAGCTGCTGGTGAAAAGCTATTTGCTTATCATCCAGCAAATTATAGTCAATTTTAAGGTCACGCGCCAGCTCGCTTATCGCAAGTATTTTGCTCTCCAATCCCGAAAATTTGTTTACCATCACCACCTTACTGTTTAACAACAGGCATGCCCCGGTTTTAAAGTTACCCTTCTCGTACCGTACCCGGTAACCTGCTGTACGCAGCAGTAATTCCAGTTTTTCGAGCGTGTGGTTTGTTATGGTGAGCATTGAATTCAAAAATAGGAAGAATAGTCCGAAAGTCGGGAAAGTCCGGAAGTCCGAAAGTAAAAAAAGTGCAGGCTATAATCTCGCGCCGGGTTTCAACCAGGGCGCGGGAGAAATGGTAAGTGCCTTCAGTTAATTATTCTATAGTTATCCGCAACATCAACACGATAATTTTTCATCTTTCGGACTTTACTGACTTTCCGGACTTTACCGACTCATATCTTGTAACAAAAATATTTCTTTCGGACTTCCGGACTTTTCGGACTTTCGGACTAAAACTTCTATATTGTACCTCTATAATCCTGATACCATTTAAATTTTGTATTACCCCATGGACCAAAACCCGAATAGGTTTCTTTCTCTCGACGTTTTTCGCGGAATGACGATCTGCTTTATGATTATTGTTAATACGCCCGGCAGTGGTGCTACGCCTTTTGCGCCGCTCGAACATGCAGCCTGGTTCGGCTTTACCCCTACCGACCTTGTATTTCCGTCGTTTTTATTTGCGGTTGGCAACGCCATGAGTTTTGCCATGAAAAAATTTGCCGGCCAAAGCAACTCAGCTGTGGTATGGAAAATTATCAAACGTACGGCATTAATATTTCTATTCGGGTACCTGATGTCGTGGTTCCCGTTTGTGCAGCATACGGCAAACGGCTGGTCGTTATCCCCAATAAGCCATACCCGTATTTTGGGCGTGTTACAACGCATAGCATTATGTTATATGTTTGCTTCGTTAATCGTGCATTTCATCAAATCAATCAAAACTATTGTAATCATCAGCGTTTTGCTTCTATTTGGCTACTGGTTCCTGCTGCTTATTTTTGGCGACCATGCACAGCCTTATGGTATGCTAACCAATGCAGGTGAGTATCTTGATAAATTTTTGTTGGGCGACAACCATTTATACCACGGTGAACATGACAAATTAGGTAAAGGAATTGCTTTTGACCCTGAAGGATTCTTAAGCACGCTCCCATCCATTGTAAACGTTATCTGTGGCTATTTTGCAGGCCGGTATATCCAGGAAAAAGGCAAACGATACGAAACCATTTCCAAACTGATGCTTTGGGGCGCATTGTTTATATTCATTGCCCTTTGCTGGAACATGACCTTCCCTATTTCTAAAAAATTATGGACGAGCCCATTCACTTTGCTTACCGTTGGGCTCGATTTGATGATTATATCGGCCCTTATTTACATAGTTGAAATACGCGAGTGGAATAAAGGAAACTGGACTGCCTTTTTTACCACAGTAGGTAAAAACCCGCTGCCGGTTTATCTTTTTTCAGAATTGTTTGTGGTTTGTTTATTTATGATACAGATAACCCCGAAGAGTAACTTCTACGGCTGGATAAACGACGTACTTTTCCAGGTTGTGGCGCCGGGCGCAATAGGCTCATTGTTATTTGCCATCTGTTACATGCTGGTTTGCTGGTGCTTCGGGAAAATTTTAGATAAGAATAAGATTTATTTAAGGGTGTAATGGTGAGTGGTGAATAGAATGGTTGATTGAGTAAAAAACTATAAAACCATGTCATTGCGAGTCTCCATCAGGGGTAAACCCTGAAATAAACAGCAATGACGCTA
>JBDUDE010000903.1:0-2355 GCA_040003105.1 Mucilaginibacter sp.
GAAAAATGGTTTTACCCGTTCATCGCTGGTGTCAAAAACTTCGTTAAATGTACCCACCCGCTGAAATTGTCCGTCGAGTAACATAGCAATGCGGTCGCCGGTTTCTTTGGCGCAGGTAAGATCGTGCGTAATTATAATTGATGAGGTATGATATTGCTGCTGTACCTGGTTTATCAGTTCGTTAATTTCGATGCATGTTATTGGGTCGAGCCCTGCAGTGGGTTCATCATACAACATAATTTCGGGGTTCAGTATCAGCGTACGTGCAATACCTATGCGTTTGCGCTGCCCTCCCGAAAGTTCGGCCGGCATCTGGTTAATGGCGTGCGAAAGGCCCACCGATTCCAATACTTCCTCAACTGCCTTATCAATCTCTTTACGGGTAATACTCTTCCGGTTGCGTACCAACGGAAATTCAAGGTTTTTACGTACCGTCATACTATCATACAACGCACTATTTTGAAACGAAAACCCTATCCTTATGCGCAGTTCCTGCAATTCTTTTTCGCTAATTTCGGTCACTTCCTGGCCCAGTACTTTTATGGTGCCTTTGTCAGGTTTTAACAGGCCCGACACCAGCTTTATCAAAACTGATTTACCCGTGCCCGAGCGGCCCAGTACAACGAGGTTTTCGCCCTGGAAAAGATCGAGGTCTATGCCGCGCAGCACTGCAAAATCTTCGAAAGCCTTTGCCACGCCGCGGATGCTGATAACCGGGTTATTATAATCGATAGCTGCCTTTGGTTTCTCCATACTATTGGCGAAAATTTCCGGTTATCTGCACAATAATTACCTCCTCGATAAATACCAGGAACATGGCCGTTACCACCGCGCCGTTTGCCGCTTTTCCAACACCTTCCGTGCCTTTATTGGAATAATACCCCTGGTAACAGCCCACAATACCTATGGTAAAACCAAACAAAATGGCTTTTATCAGCGATGCATTAAAATCAACAAAAGTAAGCGGTTTAAATACTTCCTCCATAAAGGCGCTGTAGCTGGTGCCCTCGTTTTGCGCAACATTTAAATAGCCGCCTATCAACGCTATAAAGCCTGTATAAGTGGCCAAAATAGGGATGGTTATGGTGGTTGCCAGTACGCGCGTACAAACCAAAAATTTAAATGGTTTGGTACCCGATACTTCCATGGCGTCAATCTGTTCGGTTACCCGCATCGAGCTTAATTCGGCGCCGATGCTCGAACCTACCTTGCCGGACGCAATAAGCGCAGTAACCAGCGGGGCAAGCGCGCGCATAATAGCAATAGATACCAACTTGGGAATCCACGATTGTGCCCCAAACTCCACCAGCGACGGGCGAGATTGCTTGGTAAATATAAAGCCCACTATAAAACCTGTTACGGTAATAAGGGTGAACGAGCGTACGCCAACTTCATAGCATTGCCTTACAATCTCTTTAAATTCAAAAGGAGGTACGAATGCTTCGCGAAAAAAGCGCAGGATAAACAGGTGGATATTATATAAGCTTGAAAAAAAATCAAATACCTTTTGAACAAACTTCGACCGTTTTTTACGCGCAGGGTTTGATGTGCTGTTTAATTGCTCCATTAACTGTGATAAAAATAAGTGCAATTTTTCATGATAAAACTACAAACAAGTGCGCCTGATGTTTGATTCGCTTTTGTTTTGTTGAAATTAGCAAGGCGGCAAACTTTTTAAGCTTTTTTACAAACCCCCAAATTCAGCCTATAAATTGTAATAAAAGTATTATCCGGCTAAAAATCATTTATTTAAATAAGCGTAAATTTAATACTTTAGTATACGTAAGGGTTAATTTTAAATTAAGAAATGTAATAATAGTACTATAGCAAACTTCTTAATTGCAATTACTTTTGACGTAATACCACTATAAACCAGTATGTTTTAGTTAAGTGTTAATCAGCATTGCCGGGATTGATTTTTTGTCACGTTTGTTAACCGTGAAACACCATACCTGCAGTTATGCAAATTACTGATTTTAATGTTTAGCACATCAAAAACTTTTGCAGGTGCAAACCTAAGTTTTATTGCAGCAAAAAAATTATATGAGCCCGAAAAATACATCCATGAATTGTAAAATTTTGCTATTTGGGCTGGCATTGCTGTTTATTACGGCAGCAGTTAGGGCCCAAAGTAATCAATTTCAATTCTCGCACCTGGATATAAGCAGCGGGCTGTCACACAATAACGTTACCAGTATATTAAAGGATGATAAAGGTTTTATGTGGTTTGGCACCCTATCCGGCCTTAACCGTTACGACGGCTATAAGTTTAAAATATTTAAGCACGAAGTAAACGATACTACTTCGCTTGATGATGATTACATAGTTAGTATTACCGCCGGGCCGCAGAACAAA
>JBDUDE010000753.1:0-2355 GCA_040003105.1 Mucilaginibacter sp.
TTGATATTTATTTCCACCTTCTCATCTTCAAAACCCTTGTCCAAACACAGTTTTTCAATTAAATAATCGGTTTTAAAGAGGCACATCCTGAAAATGAGCGCAAACGTGCAGCCTATTACCACAATCGCGCACAGCGCGGTAAATACTGACAACTTATCATCGCTTCTGAACATGTACACAAGCGTTGAGAAAAACGACGGTAACAGAATTAGGGTTTGCCAAATAAGATATAGCCCAAATATCTTTAAAAAGAAAGTCCAGAAGGTTTTAGGAGTCATAGCAAATAATTTAGCTTAAATGTATCGCTAAAAATTGATGTTTTGACTTCCGTATTTGAATTAGTTCCGCAATTGGCATTCCGGCTTCCGCATTTCTCTCGAATCAATAATACTTGAGCACATCCGCATTTACCACATGGCAGAATAAAAAAAGCCTCCCCAAAATGAGAAGGCTTAATTTTTAATTCCGAAATCGAAATTCCGACTTCCGAAATCCTTAAGACGCCATTTGCCTCCTGATGATATTCAGCGCGCCGCCGGCTTTGAACCATTCTATCTGCTGTGCATTATAGGTATGGTTTACCTGGAACGACTCGCTTGTGCCATCATTATGATGCAATACAACAGTCAGCTGTTTTTCAGGAGCAAATGTTGTTAAGCCGGTGATATCAATGGTGTCGTCTTCCTGTATTTTTTCGTAGTCGTTGCTATCGGCAAAAGTGATGCCCAGCATACCTTGTTTTTTAAGGTTGGTTTCGTGTATACGGGCAAACGATTTTACCAGTATGGCACGCACACCCAAATGACGCGGTTCCATGGCCGCATGCTCGCGCGATGAGCCTTCACCGTAGTTTTCGTCGCCAACCACTATCGAGCCTATGCCATGCGCTTTGTAATCGCGCTGAGTGGCAGGTACCGGGCCGTATTCGCCGGTCAGTTCGTTTTTAACGCTGTCGGCAGTCAGGTTAAAATAGTTGATGGCGCCGATCAGCATATTGTTTGATATGTTATCCAAATGCCCGCGGAACTTTAACCACGGTCCAGCCATCGAAATATGGTCGGTAGTACATTTGCCTTTTGCTTTTATCAATAGTTTCAGCCCGGTAATATCGGTGCCTTCCCACGCGCTGAAGGGGTCAAGCAACTGCAGGCGCGATGATTTCGGGTCAACAATTACGTTAATCTGGGTACCATCTTCGGCAGGTGCCTGGTAGCCTGCATCTTTAACTGCATAGCCGTTTAACGGCATTTCAATACCTACCGGCTCATCAAACCTCACTTGTTCGCCAAGTTCATTGGTCAGGGTATCGGTTAACGGGTTAAAAGTTAAATCACCGGCAATTGCAAACGCGGTCACAATCTCCGGCGATGCCACAAATGCATGGGTATTAGGGTTACCATCCTGGCGTTTGGCAAAGTTGCGGTTAAACGACGTGATGATTGAGTTTTTGCGAGTTGGGTCATCAGTATGACGGGCCCATTGACCGATACACGGGCCGCAGGCATTAGCCAGCACCACACCGCCCATTTGGCCGAATGTGTCAAGGTAGCCATCACGGTCTACAGTATAACGCACCAACTCCGAACCCGGTGTAATGGTAAATTCGGCTTTGGTTTTCAGGTGTTTATCGATAGCCTGTTTGGCAATAGATGCTGAACGGGTAATATCTTCGTATGATGAGTTGGTACATGAACCTATCAAACCAACTTCCAGTTTTACAGGCCAGCCGTTTTCTTTAACAGCGGTAGCAAATTTCGAAATCGGCCAGGCCAGGTCAGGCGTAAACGGACCGTTTACATGTGGCTCCAGTTCTGTGAGGTTTATTTCAATCACCTGGTCGAAATAATCGGCAGGGTTGGCGTAAACTTCAGGGTCGCCGGTTAAGTGTTCTTTTATCGCGTTAGCAAGTTCAGCAATCTCGGCGCGCTTGGTGCCGCTAAGGTAAATTGCTGCTTTTTCATCGTAACCAAAAATGGAAGTGGTTGCGCCAATTTCGGCACCCATATTACAAATGGTACCTTTGCCTGTAGCAGAAAGCGACTCAGCTCCTTCACCAAAATATTCAACGATAGCGCCGGTACCGCCCTTTACAGTAAGGATACCTGCCACTTTTAAAATAACGTCTTTTGCTGATGTCCAGCCCGATAATTTACCGGTTAATTTAACGCCAATCAGCTTAGGGAATTTTAGTTCCCATGGCAGGCCGGCCATTACGTCGCAGGCATCGGCACCGCCAACGCCAATGGCAACCATACCCAAACCACCTGCATTAGGCGTGTGTGAGTCGGTACCGATCATCATACCGCCCGGGAAGGCATAGTTCTCTAAAACCACCTGGTGAATAATACCTGCACC
>JBDUDE010000470.1:0-2353 GCA_040003105.1 Mucilaginibacter sp.
TGGGGGTGCTGGTATTGGTTTTGATTGGTTTTGCGTTGCAATATTTTGTGCACCGGCATCAAGCAAATAAAAAACTGGCTCATGAGGCATTAAAGCGCGAAGAAAAGCAAAAGCTAAGGCAACAAACTGCCGAGGATTTTCACGACGACCTGGGCAATAAGTTAACCCGCATTACTGTGCTTTCGGACGTTTTACATACAAAACTGAATAACGACGACACTGAGCAGAAGAACCTGGTGGAGCAGATACAGCAAAATGCGGTAGCCCTGTACAACGGCACAAAAGATATACTTTGGGCGCTTGACCCTAAGAGCGACAATTTGTACGAAACCCTTGTGCACATCAGGGAAACCGGGATCGAGATGTTCCAGGATGTAAATATCAATTTCAGTTTTGAGGGGATTGCCGCTAACTTTAATCAAATAAGGCTTCCGATGGAATATAGTCGTAATATTACTATGATTTTTAAGGAACTTTTAACCAATGTGCTTAAACATGCCGGGGCTCATAACGTTACCCTTACCGTTGAACAACCTGTTAAAACCCGGTTGTACATCAGGATTACAGATGACGGAAAAGGATATGATCAACATAAATTAAAGCGCGGGCATGGCCTTGTAAATATAAAAGCGCGGGTAAGTCGCATTGATGCTGCTTTTTCTATAAAAAGCAACACGGGCAACGGCACCATTGCCGAATTACAAGTTAAACTAATATAGTTATGATGAACAGGAATATATTGGTAAGCATAATTGAAGATGATGACACCATACGCAACGGGTACTCATTTCTAATAGGAAATACAGAAGGGTATGCGGTAGTATCGTCATACCCTTCATACGATGCCGCAGCGTATAAGATCGGTGGTGATAAGCCCGATGTTATATTGCTTGATATAGAAATGCCGGGTACCAGCGGTATTGATGCCATCCCCAGGCTGAAAAAACTATTGCCGCACGTCCATGTGCTGATATTAACCGTTTACGAATCGGAAAAATTGATATTTGAGGCACTTGCAAACGGGGCATCGGGCTATCTTACAAAAAATACGCCCTCGGCTAAAATTATCGCTTCGATAAAAGAAGTTAAAGAGGGAGGTGGGCCAATGAGCATTAATATTGCTAAAATGGTAATCAGGTCGTTCCAGAAAAATCAGGAATCGCCGCTCTCAAAACGTGAAACCCAGATATTGGAAGAAATAAGCGTCGGGAAAAGTCGCAGCCAGATAGCTAATGAATTGTTTATTGATTTGGAAACGGTGCGCAGCCATATCAAAAACATCTACGTAAAACTCAACGTAAATTCGCGCGCCGACGCCATAAAAACGGCGCGGGAAAACAGGCTTATTTAATCCCGCCAGAATTGCCTGGATATCATTTATACAGCGTGCCATCGGGCTTTCTTTAAAAATTCACCCTATTGGGGTGATACCATAGCATTTTTATAAAGCTAAATTTGATAGGTGCGATAGTGGATATTTCACTGCCCTCACTTTATGCAAATTTGTTATGGAATACTTAAAGACTTTAAAAAACAACAATGTTATATATAGCGGCACCCGCAACCTCAAATGTTTGCAACAGCAGGCGGCCGCTTTTACCATGCGGTTTGTATTTTCGGGTAATGAAAATTATAGCATAGGGCGCCGGAACCTTACAATTTACCCCGATTCGTTCCTGGTGTTAAACAAGGGTACCCAATATTCCAGTGAAATTGACTGCCCGTTTCCGGTTCACGCTTTTGCAATAAGTTTTGATAAAAAATTTACAGAAAACTTTAAAAATAATACCGAACCGCTTGTGCCTTTTTGCGATAACGGGCACGACTTTGAATTTAACGAAACCATCTACCCTTTAAAAGGCGACATGTTTTTCAATATAAAACAACTCAAATATCACCTGGATAACGGAATGGATGATGAAGACCTTATAAACGAATATCTTGGCCAGTGCCTTGCCAGCTATTTTAGAATTTATAACGAGGAGATATTCCAGAAAACCGGGCAGCTTAACTTTTTTCATGAAAGCACGAGGGTTGAGATATTACGCCGGCTAAACCTGGCCAAAGAATACCTGTACACTAATTACAATCGGAATATCGGTCTTGATGAGTTGGCGGAGTATTCTTGTTTATCTGTTAACCATCTCCTGCGGACGTTTAAGCAGGCCTTTAATTTAACGCCACACCAGTTTTTAATCCAGTTGCGGCTGCAGCGCGCACAGGTGCTGCTAAGAAATACTAACTACCCGGTTGCCGAAGTAGTTAGCCTGATAGGCTTTGAGTGCCCTAGTTCGTTCATCAGGCTTTTTCGCGAGCATTTTCAAACTACCCCGCTTAAGTACAGGCAAACGGC
>JBDUDE010000145.1:0-7825 GCA_040003105.1 Mucilaginibacter sp.
ACGGCTGAAGTCTGTGTGCGGCATAAACTACGAGGGTAAAGAAACTCACGAGCCCTCATCCGTATTTATTTATGAGATGATAGCTGCCTTTGGTGGTGCGGAAGAGTTTTACCGGCACATTTATATCAATTCCATTTGCCCGCTGGGCTTTACGGCTGACACAAAAGACGGCAAAGAAGTAAACTACAATTATTACGACAGCAAAGAACTTACCGCCTCGGTGTACGATTTTATTACCTGGAACATTCAAACGCAAATAGACCTTGGCTGTTATACCGATACCTGCTTTTGCTTCGGCACAGGCAAAAACGAAACATTCTTACGTAAACTGAATGATGAGAAGGGTTACTTTAAAAACATCGTAGCTTTAGAGCACCCCCGGTTTATTATGCAGTACAAGGCAAAAACAAAGCAGCAATACATCGATAAATATATTGCTGCTTTTAATAGTGTTATGTAATATCGCTTAGCTGTAGGCAACAAGCGTTTGTTTAGCCTCGCCTAACCCATCTATTCCTAACTCAATTACATCGCCGGCTTTTAAATAAACAGGCGGCTTCATACCAAGAGCTACACCTGCCGGGGTGCCCGTAGAAATAATATCGCCGGGCAGTAAAGTCATGAACTGGCTGGTATAGGATATTACCTGCGGGATATTGAATATAAAGTTCGAGGTATTGCCATCCTGCATGATTTTGCCGTTAACTTTTAGCCATAGGCGCAGGTTATGCGGGTCGGCAATTTCATCTTTGGTGGCAAAGAAGGGGCCGATAGGGGCGAATGTGTCACAGCCTTTACCTTTATCCCAGGTACCGCCGCGTTCAATCTGGAATTCACGCTCGGAAACATCATTGTGCAGCACATATCCTGCTACATAATCCATCGCATCTTCCTCGCTTACATAGCTTGCTTTTTTGCCGATAACAACGGCCAGCTCGACTTCCCAATCGGTTTTAACAGAATTTTTGGGGATGACGATATTATCAAAGGGCCCGGTAATTGCCGTGGTCGATTTCATAAATATTACCGGCTCGGTAGGAGGGGTGGCATTGGTTTCTTTGGCATGGTCCACGTAATTTAAGCCGATGCACACAATTTTTGAGGGCCTGCCTAGCGGGCAGCCCAGGCGCACATCTTCGGTAATCTCCGGCAGCAGGCTATCTTCTAAAAAATAGCTCAAGCGGGTTAAGCCATCGTTTTCAAAAAACGATTCGCCATAGTCCTCACCAAATGCTGAGGTGTCGTATTTTTTATCGTTGATGATTACCCCGGTTTTTTCTTTGCCGGCTTCACCAAATCGTATTAATTTCATATTATTTTAGTTGGTAGTTATTTGTATAATAGTATCGTCGGAGTCGGCTTTCAGGGCGCTGGTGTAAACAAAAACACCTTCGGGCACCTGTTTGTAACTAATACTGCTGCCATCCCTCATCAAAGCAACTTTCGTCACCTTTCCTTTTATCTGTGGCAAAAAAATGTAGGGTTGCTGCGGCGCTTCCAATACATGGGCATATAGTGTTTTGTTTTTGGCGGTCACCACCCCCCATTGCTGCGGCGCTATAACATTGCCGCGTGTGCCATAAATGCTTTCACCGTTTTTTTTCATCCAACTGCCAACAATGGCCAGTGTATCGGCAAACTCAGGCTGAATTTTACCATTTGGCATAGGGCCTATATTCAATAAAAAGTTGGCATCCCTGCCAGCTGCATTCACCAGGTAATGAATTATTTGTTTTGTGGATTTATAAGACCTGTCGGTTATGTTAAAGCCCCAACTGTTGTTGATGGTTTCGCAGGTTTCAAGGGGCAGCGCACCAATTTTCGATTCGCCGCTAAAACCGGTAGTATTGCCGCCGGGCAGGTCTTTTTCAAACATCTGGAAATCCTCGCCATCAAATGGTGCCAGGTGGTGGTTATTGCCGACGAGTATGGCAGGGTTTAACTTGTGGATAAGCCCATAGATCTCGTCAAAATGCCAGTTGGCATTGCGGCGCTCCCATTGCCCGTCAAACCATATCCCCTTAACGCCGGGGTATTTGGTAATCAGCTCCGTAAGCTGGTCTTTCATGAATTTTATGTAGCTATCCCAATCGCCTTTAACAGGCTTGCCATCTACAATGAGGCTGCCAAAAGCATAGTCCTGCCTTCCCCAGTCGAGCAGTGAATAATAGAAATGCAGCTCTATGCCTTCCTTCTGGCACTCTTGCGCCAGCTCCATCAACGGGTCTTTATGGTAGGGTGTTGCGTCCACAATATTATAGGATGAGAACTTCGTTCCGAACATGCTGAAGCCATCGTGATGGCGCGAAGTGATGGTAATGTATTTCATACCCGCTCGTTTCGCAAATGCCACCCATTCCTTCGCGTTAAATGCCTGTGGGTTAAAAAAATCGGCAAGGCGTTTATAATTGTTGTAGGGGATATTTTTTTCGTGCATTACCCATTCCCCGGCACCTAGTTCG
The DNA here is from genome assembly GCA_040003105.1 of Mucilaginibacter sp. Taxonomy (GTDB): domain Bacteria; phylum Bacteroidota; class Bacteroidia; order Sphingobacteriales; family Sphingobacteriaceae; genus Mucilaginibacter. The sequence goes on from JBDUDE010000145.1 coordinate 2,463, forward strand.
CTATAAATACCCCAGTGTATAAAAAGCCCAAACTTCATATCCTGGAAGTTTTGGCGCGATGCCAGGTTATCGGCTGATGGCGTATACTTTACAGTTTGCGCGTTTGCAGTAATACTACAAAACAGCAGTCCGGCAGCGAGGAATCTTTTTATCATGCTATGTTAATTTAAGTATCTTTAAAACTAATAAGGGCGATTTGATCACAGAACTTTACTCAATTATTCAGGGTGATAAATCCTCCATCAATCGGATAATCAGTACCCGTAATAAACCCGGCCTCTTCTGAACATAAATACAGGGCCAGAGCAGCAATTTCTTCAGATTTTGCCATCCTGCCAATGGGTTGCGATTTAGATAGCTTTTCAAATATTTCAGCCTCCTGCCCTGCATAGTTTTTGGCGATAAAGCCATCCACAAAGGGCGTATGCACCCGCGCCGGCGATATACTATTGCAACGTATGTTCTCATTCAAATAATCGCGCGCTACCGATAGCGTCATCGCATGGATGGCGCCTTTACTGGTTGAGTAGGCAAACCTGTCGGTTATCCCCACATGTGCCGCCACGGAGGCAGTATTTAATATCACGCCGCCTTTATTGGCTTTCATTATTGGTAATGCAGCAAACAGGCAGTTGTATACGCCTTTTACATTCACGTTGTAAACCCTGTCAAAATCAGCTTCGCTGGTGTTATCGGCTTTGCCAATGTGCGCTATACCGGCGTTGTTTACCAGTATATCTATTTTGCCTATCGAATTAAAAATATCAAGCACCTGCTGCTGGTTGCTTACGTCGCATTTATGCACTGCCGCATTGCCGCCAGCTGCTTTTATTTCATTTACGGTATCGCTTGCAGCTTCCTCATTCAATTCGATGATGTGCACAGTTGCGCCCTGCTTTGCAAACAGGATTGACATTGCTTTGCCTATCCCGCTGCCCCCGCCGGTTATTATTACTTGTTTCTTGGTTAGTTTGAACATTAACTTAAATCTTAAGCCCCCTCTAAATCTCCCCCGGTAGGGGAGACTTTAGCTTCGTGCTTTATTAATTTTATTTTTTTAAGCCCTCCCTACCGGGGAGGGTTTGGGTGGGGCTTTGCCCGCATTACAACGATATCCCCCTCTTCCAGGGTATCCAATCATCCTGTCCTAACCTTACTGATGCCGGTTCTGCTTCGCCGCTGGCTACCTGTATTACGTAATCAAGTATGCGCTCACCGGCTTGCTGTATGGTTTCATTTCCTTCTATTATCGTACCGCAGTTTATGTCGATGATATCCGGCATTTTTAAAGCTGTGACTGTGTTTGTTGATAACTTGATAACCGGAGTTACCGGGTTACCCGTAGGTGTGCCTAAACCCGTTGTAAATAGCACAATATTAGCCCCCGCCGCTACTTCGGCGGTAGTGCTTTCCACATCGCTGCCGGGGGTGCAAAGCAAGTTTAAGCCGGGTTTTGATACTTTGGCGGGATAATCCAGCACATCTGCCACCGGCGATGTGCCGCCTTTTTTGGCCGCCCCTGCCGATTTAATGGCATCCGTTATCAACCCGTCTTTTATATTGCCCGGCGATGGGTTGGCGTAAAAGCCCGAACCATCAGCCTCTGCACGCTTGTTGTAGGTGGTCATCAGCTGCATAAAGTAGTTGGCTTTGTCCTCATCCACACAACGGTCGCTTAATTCCTGCTCCACGCCGCACAGTTCGGGGAACTCCGCTAATATCACCGAGCCGCCCATGGTCACCAATAAATCGCTCACATAACCCAATGCCGGGTTTGCCGATATGCCTGAAAATCCATCCGAACCGCCGCACTCCAGCCCTATACACAGTTTTGATAGCGGCGCGGGTGTCCGTCCGGTTTGGTTGGCCTGTATCAGGCCGGCAAAGGTTTGTTTAAGGGCCTGCTTTAACAGGTCGCTTTCGGTGCCCACTTTTTGTTGCTCCAATATTACCAATGGCTTGCTGAAGCTGGCATCGCGAACCTTTATTTCCTGCTCCAATATGCTCACCTGTGCATTCTGACAGCCAAGGCTCAATATAGTTGCACCCGCTACGTTGGGGTGTGTGACGTACCCTGCAATCAGCCCGCACAAAGTTTGCGCGTCGCTGCGGTTGCAGCCGCAACCCATCTCGTGGGTTAAAAACTTTATCCCGTCTATATTCTTAAAAAACCTTTTCGAACCCGCCATATCTGCCGAATCCTCGATATCCGCATTCAATATTTCCTCAACCGATTTCCCCGCCTGGTAAAGGCTGATCAGCTGGTCAACATCGCCTCCGTAGCTTTTTGCTTTTTTGTAGCCCAGCTTATCAACTAATGCCTCTTTCAGCACATCGATGTTCCGGTTCTCACAAAACACCATCGGCACCACAATCCAGTAATTGCCTGTACCGACTGAGCCATCCGCCCGGTGATAACCGTTAAAAGTTTTGCCCGCATATTTGCTTGTATCCGGCTGGTGCCAGTCCAGCTTGCGCTTGCCGAGATGAAATTCGCCCGAGGCATGGTGCACGGTCTGGGTGCTTATAGGCCCGCCTTGTGGGATAGCCGCGGTTGCCTTACCAACCAGTACGCCATACATAAAAATTTCGTCGTCTGGTTGCAGCGCGTTAATGCTGAACTTATGCTTGGCGTCAATCTTTTCAGTAAGTTTAAAAGTTTGGCCCTCAAAATTAATTTCTTTCCCTTGTTCCAGGTTTTGCAAAGCCACCAAAACGTTATCTTTCGGATGGATGCGGATATAGCTATGTTTTTGTGTCGACATTCTCGTTTTAAATTCAAATTATTGCAGTGTAAGCTCCACCACAGGTATCTCGTACAACGGTTTTTTGGGCAAAGTTAATATCAAATCATCCGGATTAGTTGGCGATGGTTTGTACAACAACTCCGACTCATCATTTAAAAACGCTGCATACTTTATTTTACCTGCATAGCCCGGCAAAGTTACCGTGCCGCCCTGCGGATAATTGTACAAATGTACATACAGCTTTTTGGTTTTGGCGTTGTAAGTTAGCTTATCATTTTCGGGTACCTTGTAGGTTTCAGGGGCATAGGTACAATTGTAGATGGCGCGGTTGTTGGCATGCATCCAGTAGGCCATGCTATCAAGGGCGCGGGTTGCACGGTAATCAAACTCGCCGCGGGCGGTGGGGCCAACGTTCAATATCAGGTTGCCGCCGTTGCTTACCGATGTTATCAGCAAATCAAGCAGCTGCCGATGTGTCTTCCAGGTATTTTCATCGCGGTAATAACCCCACGACCCGCTGAATGTTTGACAGGTTTCCCATGTTTTGCCGCGGTATTTGGCCAGTTCATCGGTACCCACCTGCTCGGGAGTTTCAAAATCAGCCCCGTCTTTATATTCCTCCAGGTTAAGGCGGTTATCGATAATGATGCCCGGCTGCAGCTTGCGTATCAGCTTTATCAGCTCCACCGAACCCCATTCGTCTTTACCTTTGCCGTGTCCGTCTTTTCGCGGGAACGAAAAATCAAGCCAGATGATATCTATTTTACCATAGTTGGTAAGCAACTCGGTTATCTGGTTGCGCATGTACTGGCGGTATTTGGCCATATCGCGGCCCTTGTTCATCCGCTCATAGCTCGCGTCCTTTTTATCAAGCGGCGATTGCGGGTGGATTTCGTCAATCGTATAATCAGGATGGTGCCAGTCAAGCAACGAATAGTAGAAACCAACCTTCAGGCCCTCGGCGCGGTAGGCGTTTACGTATTCGCGCACCAAATCGCGTTTGGCGGCAGTGTTGGTGGCTTTATAGTCGGTGTATTTTGAGTCGAACAGGCAAAAGCCTTCATGGTGCTTGGTGGTAAGCACGGCATACTTCATCCCGGCAGCTTTGGCAGTTTTAGCCCACTTTTTAGGGTCGAAATAATCCGGGTTAAACTGGTCGAAATATTTTTGGTAGCCGGCATTATCAATCTTTTCGTTATGCTTTACCCATTCGTGCCGGGCAGCACCGCTGTACAATCCCCAGTGAATAAACATGCCGAAGCGCCCGTCCGTCCACCACTCCATGCGTTTTTTCTTTTGCGCATCAGTTTCGTTACCGATACTTTTTTGGGCGAAGGTGGTGCCGGTTATCGCAATAAGCAATAATAGCAGCGACAGTTTTTTTAGGGTCATAGGTGGTTTATTTATTGGTTAGTATTTATAAAACTTTGTCATTGCGAGCGAGGTACGAGCGCGGCAACCGCGAACTTTACAGGGCGGACTTGCATAGTTCGCGGTTGCTTCGTTCCTTATAATGACGTAATTATAAGTTGCTGATTATCAGCATATATTTTTTAGCGTCATTGCTGTTTATTTCAGGGTTTACCCCTGATGGAGACTCGCAATGACAAAGTTTTTTTGCTCTTGCTGGTGTTGTCGCCAACAATGGTGGGGTATGGAGAATCTTGCACCCGTCCGGTAAATTCACCGGTATTTTCTCCTTACAAATCATCATGTCGGTGGTAACGAGCAATGACGGTCGTCCTTAATTAACCCGGCTTAGGGAAGCTGACACCCGCAGCGCCGAGATTTTTTATAATTTTCTCCATCAGGGCTATTTTCACATCCAAAAAATTAGCGGGCTCAACCCAAACGTTTACCGTTATGCGTATACAGTCGCTATCAAGCCCTACAAGGCCAACTCTTATGCCAGGCGTAGTTAATACGTTTTTAGTTGACGCAATGGCGTCAGTCATTATTTGCTTCGCTTTATCAATATCAGCAGCATAGCCTAACCTTACGTCAAAATCCAGGCGGCGCTTGCCCTCCCGGGTTACATTTACAATTACCTCGTTAAACAACTTGCCATTTGGGATAATTACGGTCTTGTTATCTGCGGTAAGCAGCACAGTATAAAATATCTGTATGGAGATTACCTTACCCTCCTGCCCTTGCGCAACAATGCTGTCGTCAAGGTCGAACGGCTTTAACAATAAGATGAGCACTCCCCCTGCAAAGTTTTGGAATGTGCCCGACAAGGCCAAACCTGCCGCAACAACAAACGAACCAATAACAGTTGAGAATACACTTGGCGAGAAGCCCAGTATATAAAGCACCAAAATAATGAGCGCTATATAAAGCGAAGTAATTACAAGGCTAAAAAAGAATGGTTGTAAAGACGAGTGGACTGCCCGCCTGGTCATCCTGTCGCGCACCCGCGAGCGGAGGAACTTAATAATTTGATAGCCTACTAAAAAGACTATAAAACCTGCAATAAACCTGGTGCCATTGATAAGGGCCCAGTCGTAAACCAGGTCGTAGTATTTTTGAAGCCTCGTATGCATAACGGGCGCAAAAATAGCAATTTATTATTTACCGTAGATGGTTATGAAAAGCTCGGGGCCTTTTATTAGTACC
>JBDUDE010000373.1:0-7820 GCA_040003105.1 Mucilaginibacter sp.
TAAAATACAACCAGCTTAAATCGCGGTTAAAATAACGCCGTTGTTCCATTTAGTTAGCCGGGGTGGTGGGTAATTTGCCAAAAAATGCCGCGGCAATTATAAACGCTATTACGGAAATTATTAAGCCAAACATAAAAATGTTATACGCTATGCGCAACAGGCGGTATTTGCGGCCCAAAACTACGCCCTGGGCGTACACATCCCGTATCAGGCTGCCGTATAAAAAATCTTTATCCAGCATCATTTTCTGCATACCATAGTTATAGTCGTCGAGCGTGGCTTTATAAAAGTTGCCAAAAAACAACAGGTTAACTTTCTGGTTGTCAACATCATCCCTTGTAAAAATGCCGGATGGTACTGACGGGCGTGTAGATAGTATAGAAAAAGTCATGGCCAGCAAACTAACGGCCAGCAAAATGAAAGTTGGCACAACAAGGTATCCATATTCGCTCAACCTGCGCAGCAACAAGCTTAAAACTGCCGATAAGATAATCGAGTTTACTGTTATCATTATATGCGCTTTGTTATCAGCCATATCGCTCAGGCGCTGGTGGTTACTCGAGCTAATTCTGAACATGGTTTCAATTCCTTTTTCAGGCTTGTCTTCGTCTTTAACCTTCTTTTTGCCCCCATCAGTTTTTTTGTCGTAGGGGACGGGCGTCAAATGGCTATCTTCAACAATGGTGGTATCGAACTTCATTTCCTGTTTAGCTTCCTTTTTTTCGTCTTTAGCCAGTTCTTTTTCATCTTTAGCAAGCCTCTTTTTAAGGTATTCCAGGTTTTTCTCTTTCGTAGCATTCAACAATAGCCTGCAAAAATCGGTGTGGTAGGAGTGACTTTCCAAAAACGTTATTGATTTTGCATACCAATGTGCCTTGCTTATTTCAACATGGTGCAGCAATTGTATCTCCTTACGCAGCAGTTTGTCCTTTTCTTTAAATTCATCGGTACCCAGGTGAAACAGGTCGGCGTCGCAAACGATTTCCTCGAGCAGGGTTTTTGGAGCCTGCGGCATTTTCGTTGCCATTATGCAGCTTTTTATCAATCCAACCAACTTTTTATCAACATGCTGTTCGGTAAAAAATTGCCGGGCCAGTTCAGCGCCTTTTTCCTCGTGGATTGCCATATCAACCATATAGCCGAGGTCGTGAAACCAAACTGCTGCCATTACTATAAAAAAGTCCTCATCGCTTAATTGATAGTGATTTGCTATTTTTATTGCAGCGGCAACAACATCTTCGGTATGGTTGCGGTTATGGTAAAGCAGGGTTGATGTATCGTGCGTTTTATAGAAGGTTAGCACATAATCCTGTGCTTGTTCAAGTAATAGCTGGTAATTCATGGTTTGCCGATAGTTTGTAGCGCAAATTAACTTTATTTGTGATTGATTTAAATAGTATTAATTTGCTTAATAACGTAAAAATAAGTAATCCGCCTGCAAAAATGTGCCAAATATTCCGTCACATGCCTAAATTTCTTAATAAAAACTTTGCACTGACATTATTGATACAACTATTGGTAGCCACAATTTGTTTAAGCGCAGCCCGTGCATATTGTTGCAGTGGGGGCTGTATCGGGGCCGGGTTGGCAGTAGCGCTTATTATTTATAAATAATAAAACCAAGCGCTTGCTTGTTAAGTTGTTTTAAATTGAAAGTGTATTTAAAGTAATAAAATATCCGTCTGCCCGTAATGAATTTTACGTTTGTTAAAAAAAAGGCAAATTTTTGGTAAATTTGTGATACTGTTTGTAAAGTTTATGTTATTTCCGCAATTCACTGATAATCCGTTTCAAATTAACCTCTCATTTCATAAAATAATTGAGCGGCTGGAAGAAACTGCGGGCAAAAAGAAAGGAACAGAGGCACAAAAAGCTAAACTGCTTTTAAAAAAGATTAGACCCTTTCCCGAACTAAGGGAGGGGATTAAAAGCATTGACCAGATAAACAACAATGAAACGCTGATAGCTGATTTACTGAGCGATTTATTTCCGCCAATACTTTCACTTAACGAAATAAAAGCGGTAAGCATACCTTACCTGGGCCTTGTTTTTAATTACACCGAACGTTTTAAAAACATTCTTAAAGCTGCGGGCACCCAGTTTGAATTTAATATCCGTGATTTTGATGAGCACCAGTTTTATGTAATGAGCTGCTGCATTATACTAAACGCGTTTTATGGCACCCGCCTGGATTTTGGCAAGCCTCTTTTTTACGATATACCCACCGCCGATGGAATAGTGAAGCACTACCGTATATTGTATAATGCCGACTTTTTAGAGATTTTGCCGACCGAAAAAGCCAAAATGCTGGATAAAGACGAAATTGACCAGTTGATGGACAACTACGACGACCTGGCTTTGTGGAAAGAAAAGTTTCCGCCAAACAGCTGGCGGCTTAATGGCTTTGGCATAACAACGCTGTTTGATGCAACGGTTGAAAATGCAGTTTCGAGTTTAAAAGGTAATTTGCTGGCCGATGCTGATTCGTCAGAACTGCAGAAGAGCCTTGAGACAATATTCAGGTCGATATTTAAAATACCGGATTTACGCATAGGCTTTACTTCTTTTGATATAGACAACGACAGGTTTACTCATTCGTCCTTGAGCCAAAATGTTAAAAGCTATATGCTTGAAGGCAAGGCTGATACCGATTGCCAGAAAATGTTACTGTCCGAATCGTACAAAACATTGGTACAAAAACATAAAACGCTAGCCGTCACAGATTTGCCCGAATTTGCAGCAGCAAATCCCGATAGCAAGCTTTCGCAGCACTTTACAGCCCAAAATATCCGCAGCTTTATCTTAGCGCCTATCGTAAAAAACGGCCTATTGCTCGGCGTTCTTGAACTGGTTTCAAAACGTACCCGCGACTTGAACAGCGTTAATGCTAAAAAGCTGGAAATTGTAATGCCGTTTATAGTTGATACTATTTACCGCAAAGTGACCGACCTGCAAAACCAGGTGCAGGCAGTTATCCAAAAAAACTATACAGTGCTGCACCCAAGTGTAAACTGGAAATTTAGGGATGAAGCCATGAAATACATCCGCAGCAAAAATGCGGGTAAGGATTATCACCCAAAAGAAATTGTGTTTCATGACGTGTACCCTTTGTATGGACAAATTGATATTAAAGATTCATCCATTACGCGCAACCAAAGTGTGGCTAACGATTTAATTAACCAGCTTAACGTACTAATCTCGCTGTTTGAACAGATGCAGCAGAACAACTGCGTTACCAATGCCGAACAACGACTTTTGGATTTAAAGGGCTTTGTTGAAGACCTTTCTACCGGCATTAAGGCGGACAGCGAGCAGCATATTGAGCATTACCTGGAAGAACACATTCATCCAGTACTGATAAAGAACAAAAAGCTTACTAAAGAAACCGCGCGGAAGGTTAAAGACTATTTTAAACATACCGAGAAACTGACCGGCGACTTTTATGCTAACCGCCATAATTACGAAACCACGCTTACGCTGATAAACGAAAAGCTGATTGACATTTTAGATAACCGGCAGGCCGAAGTACAGGCTTACTTTCCGCATTATTATGAGCGGTTTAAAACCGATGGCGTTGAGCATAATTTATACATCGGCAATTCAATTGCGCCAAACCAATCATTTAGTGCCGCCCATTTGGAGCATTTGCGGCTATGGCAACTGCTGGTATTATGCGAGATGGCGCTTGAACAGTACCGGCTCAAAAAAACGTTGCCCTACCCGCTCGGGGTTACCTCACTGGTGTTGGTATTCAGCGCACCAATATCCATCCGTTTCCGGATGGACGAAAAACACTTTGATATTGACGGGGCTTATAATATACGTTACGAAGTAATAAAGAAACGCATCGATAAGGCCTACATTAAAGGCACCAGGGAGCGTATTACCCAGCAAAATAAGATAACCATTATCTTCTCGAAGCTGGAAGAAGAACTGGATTACATGAAATATATAAACCTGCTGCAGGATAATGGCATACTGGCCCCCAAAATTGAAGAATTTGAGGTAGAGGATTTGCAGGGTGTTTCGGGTTTAAAAGCAATAAGGGTTGCCGTGCTACACAACCAAAATGAAACAGTTGAAGAGATTTTTAATTACGAGGAGTTGTATAAGCAGTTAGACCTCGCCGCAATAGAAACCTCTTAACATTGAATTAAAATCGATCTAAATTAAAACCTAAATCCTGCCGAGATATACGGGTAAGTCCCATCCTTCGAAAAGCCAACCACGGCCTGCACCAGCACTAATTGTGCAGGGATAAGATAAAATCCACCGCCGTAGCCATAATGCCACTGGCTTGACGATTCGCGGGGCGTCCAAACCCTGCCAATGTCATTAAAGCCAACGAGTCCAAATGTACCAGGCAATATGTACGACGCATAGTCAAATAATTTCAAATGCGCCTCGAAATTGTCGTAGACCATGCTTTTGCCTGTAAAGCGGCCGCTGTAAAAGCCGCGCAAGTTTTGGATACCGCCCAACTGCAGTTGCTGATAAAACGATGCATTGCCAATGGTTGTGCCGCCACCAATACGGTTAGCAATTACAAAAATCGAATCTTTATCAGGGTTTACAAAAAAGGCAAAATCGGTAGTTATCTGCCCATAACTATGCGCGCCCTGGTTGAGTCCTTTTAAACCGCTTACTGTGGTGTTCCAAAAAATTCCATTGTGGGGAATAATGCCTTTGTCGCGGGTATCAAGTTTAAGCCCGGCTATCAGCCCGGCGTTACTTTCACTTTTAAATACTTTTTGATTTGGGTAAAGGGCATTGTAATCATTTAAGAAACGGTTATGGTTACTTTCTTCATCACCATTATAATATTGTGCTATAACACCGCCGCTAACAGTCCAATCGTCATAAACATGCCGCACCCTTACATCGGCGTTTAAAAAATTATAAACGTTGCGGTAGTATTTCCGTTCCTTTTCGCCCTTTTTTACATATTGCGTTTCGTTACCGAGGCCGAAAAAATAGCTTTGATAGTTAGGTCCCTTTGAAAGTATATTTATAACCAGGTCGCTTTTGCCAAACACCTGTTTAAACTCGCCGTTATAGTTTAGTAATAAGGAGTTTGCGCCGAAGCCGTAATTAACCACCAGGCTCTGTCTGAAAGCGTATGGGTCTTTGCGGAAGCCCTGTTTCTGGTAAATAAAATCGGTCATCAATTGAAGGCCGTAGTCGCTGTTGTAACTGCCTAATATTAATGGTTGTAAAAAATTATATTTATAACCGAGGGCCTGATAGCTGTTAACGCCTGTATCAGTCGAAGCCCTGATATGGGCCTGTGAACCGGACGGCAGGTTATTCTTTTTATCCGAACGGACAGACACATACCGGTTCCCTTTACCCGTAATATTACTATCTACCAAAAACGTGTCCTCGTCCTTCCCTCCTATCATCCGCACGGTAATTGGTGAGTGCTCATTGCCATGAACAGCAAAAACATCTTTACCATCAATGCCATATAGCCTTATCTCGTTGGTAATAGCAGGGTCAAATATGCGCTGGTAGGTGGCGCGTTCAACCTTACCACTCTTTTTAAGTTTATTAATGGTTACGGCCACTTTTCCATCGGGCTGGGTAGTTACATCAAAATGCTCGCGACTTGCTGATGCTGGTATTTCAACCGTGGCGGATAAAAACCGGTAGTATTTTAAAGCCTGCTCCCGTAATACATTCCTGCGGGCAATAAGCTTGGCCGTAATTTCGGCGCCGCTAAGCCGGTAAATATTCGGCGGCATTGCCTTAACTGCGTCGGTGATAACCTGGTCGGTTAATTTGCTTTGCACGTAGGCAATTTGGGTTTCCCAATCCTGCTCGTTTAAGCTATTTAAAAAATAACGGTCGAAATTGCGGCCATTCAGGTTCCAGCGGTTAATTGACCGTATGCGATTACCGTAACTTTGAAACTTGGCCATAAAAATATGGCGCGAGCCCAGCCATGGCAACGCACCGTACGAGTTATTGTAAACCTGGTCGCGGTCGCGTGGTACAGGTACGTAATTAATACCAACGCTGTCCTTTATCCGCTCAAACCGCCATTGGTCCTCGTGCCGGTCCCAGTCACCGAGTAAAAAATCAAGCAAACGGGCGCGTAAAACAAGCTTTTGGTCGACCCTATTATCGGCATCTTCCTGTACTTTACCCTGCACTTTGCCTACATTATCGGTTTTATCAACATCCAAAGGCTCCCGCTCTTCAAATAAAAAAACCTGGTTGGCATAGTCTTTCCTGTATTGGCCAAGGGCGGGGTCATCGGGCACATAAACAATTTGCGGATGTGCATGGGGTATACCCAGCGCCCCGGCTAATGGGGGTACTGTTAGCGACGCAAAAGGATGCTCGGCTGATATCTGGTCCTGTACTATGGCCTTAGCTATCGTTTGCCGCAGGTTTGGGGGCAATACTTTTTCAGGATATTTTTGGATGGTCCGCAGCACCCATTCCTTCCCGTCGGGGGCCTGCAGGCGCAGCGATTTGGTTTGCATGCCGCCGCCGGGCTGTAATATCTTTAGCCCGCCTTTCTCCTGTGTTAGGTGAAACACCTTTAGCGTAACAGGTTCGGCCCAAAGCTTACGGTAGTTTTCGCCCAACAGGAACCGGTGGGTTTTACTTACTTTGTCATAATCCGGCTCAAGGGCTACTTTAATACTATCGGCCTTTAATTGAGATTGGGCGCATATTTTACTGCTAATATTACCGAGGGCAATAATCAACACGCATTTCAATATTAATAAGTGCCTTCGGGTTGTATCGGCAGGTAAAAGCATGAGCTATTTATTTGGTAGATTTTTGCTATTTCGTCTAATCGTTCCCAAAATAAGCATAAACAGTAATTTTTTAATATAAATAACTGAAATTTGCTGGCATTGCCCTCAATTCCAGGTATTAAATATCCCAATCGTCTGCGGTTTCTTTTTCGGGTACAGCAAATAAATAACCGATAATGGTTATGCAGGCAAACAATATTATCCTTGTGAAAATGTAAATGAAATGTTCCATGGGTTCAAAATTTGATAGTTGTTTTATTAGAATGACGATTGACGAAAACAATAATGCTACCAAAAATACAAACACTTGACAGACAATCATTTAAAATAAAATAGCAACTTAAATGATAACGACATTTCGTTAATTAATGCCTGGTTTAACGAAATTTCATCGGGATGCAATAAAAAACTATCACAGATGTTAGCTGATTAAACTGATGACGCTGATAATTTCTAGTTATTATTAGATACAAACCTATCAAACAAACATCGACGTAATTAGTGCCATATGCTAACATCTGTGATAAAAACCACCACAGATGTTAGCTGATTAAACTGATGATACAGATATTGTTTGGTTTACCTGATAAATGATGCTGGCGGATATTATCAGCGTCATCTGTGTCATCTGTCAACATCTGTGATCATTTCCCTCCTTCAAAAATGCCCTTGTAAATAGCTTTTTGTAAATCATCAGGGTTAACCATCGGTTTTATTTCAAAACTGCGCGAGAGTTCTGTTTCGAGCGTAATTTTTATTTGTTCAACTTTTCCTTTTTTCTCTATCTCCATGGCTACCACGTCGCCAGCTTTTTTAGCTGTTGATAAGGCCTGTAGAGCCGCAAGAGTAGCCGGTTGCCCATCGATGTTTATTATTTTGCTTTTAACCCGCACACCGCTTTCCCAGGCTGGCGATTTGTATTCAACTGCGGTTACAAACAATGAGTCCTTTTGGGTTTTGGCCGTGATGCTGCTCCAGGCGCCCGGTTGTTTTTTCCAGGCATCATCAATATCAAGCCCGGCATAGGCAAAGTACGGGTGGTAGTTA
>JBDUDE010000084.1:0-2347 GCA_040003105.1 Mucilaginibacter sp.
GGGTAAGCTGACGGCAGCCCTTTTGTCATCCTGAGCGATAGCGAAGGAACTTATACGAGCGGCTTAACGAGCGGTAATAGCGAAGCAGAGCCAATCGAAAAGTATCTCAATCATTTCAGAAGCTACTTTTTTTCATTACCTGACTTTCCGCATCGGACTAAGAAACATATTTCATCGCCATCGCAAAAATCAACCTGTAAAAGGCTGAATATGTTTTTACGCTGGATGGTGCGTAAGGATGATTGCGGGGTTGATTTCGGTATCTGGAACCACATCAAACCTTCGGAGCTTATAGTTCCGTGCGATTTGCATGTGGATAGGGTGGCCCGCAAGCTAAATCTTATCACCCGTAAACAAACTGACTGGCAAACTGCGGTTGAGCTTACGCAGCGCCTCCGTGAGTTTGATGCCGCCGATCCTGTAAAATACGATTTTGCATTATTTGGACTGGGGATAGAGGAAAAGTTTTGATTTTCCTCTATCCCCGGTTGACCGATACTAATTACCATTATGTTGTACAATAACACTCACATTTGGGCCTATTCTGTCCATACGGACCAACTTACCGTCAGCAAAATAATAGTACATACCGTCATCATCATTAGAAGCCTGGCCCATGAAAGTATAATATTTTTTATAGATTGCTGAATGTTCTGTTCGCTCAATAAGGGCAAGATGGCCTTTGGTGTGCGCTTTGAATTCTGTTTCGGGAGTTCCGATAGCATAATAAATTTGTTTTGTGCAGCCAGTGACAATTGAGAAGGAAAGTAAACCGAAAAATAATAGCTTTTTCATAAATATGTGATTAGATCTTTAGTAATAAATAAAGCCTTAGTGCTTTGTTGGTTTGACTTGCATCACAGAGAAAAGTTTATCTCCACTTATGTTTTTTTGGCACTATTACATGGCTAATTAGTAACCGTTTAATTTTTAGGTGATTAAGTATTTAACTATTTGGTATCTGCTATGACTCTGTAATTAATATTAAAATATTGATTATCAATTAGTTACAATGTTTAAAAATTCAAATAATTGATTGTCAGTACGTTTCATAGCGTTCGGGGTGTTCCGCATGTGAAAAAATGGAACGCTCGTCGTGTGTCGGCTTTAAAAAGTGTAAACTTTTTGCTATTTCCGTGTGTGAAAAATGGAACACTTGCCGCGAGTTGGCTAAAAATGCAAACAATTGATTATCAGAATGTTTCATAGCGTTCCGGGTGTTCCGCACGTGAAAAAATGGAACGCTTGCCGTGTACGGCCTTAAAAAGTGTAAACTTTTGTAAACTTTTTGCTAGTACCGCATGTGAAAAAATGGAACGCTTTGGAACGCTTACGCTTCTTCCTTAAAATACACTTTATAATAATTCATAGCCTTACCGTCATCAAAACCTTTCTCAATTAAGTCCTTATTACCGTGTATGTAGATGTGGAAATTCTTGTCCAGCTTTAATACACTTTTATAAATTTTAGCCTGCTTTTTTACCGCGTTGTCTGAAATTTCGAAGGTATCGGCAATAGGGGTGTCAAACTCCTGCTCGTACTGGTTCTTAAAGTTTTTGAAGGATTCTATGGCCTGCGGGTTGCCGATTACTTCGCCGGTAAACTCGTCCATATCAAAGGTGTCTTTTTCCTTAAAATATTTCATGGAGCGGTTTAGCAGGTCGATCTTATCCGCTTTGCTCATTTCAAACTCGTCATCAAGCTTGTTGGTTACAAAGTTTTTGTAAACGCCCAGGGCATTGCTGGTTTGGTTATAGCTGTCGTTGCGGATTTTTAGCTGCAGGAAATCGTCTTTCCAATACACGGCTGCGTCGCTGCTGCCATTGCTGTTTTTATCTATGACCACAACCTTGTAGCCGTTTTCTTTTTCGATGTCAAAAATTAAAGCGCCTTTGTCCAACTTGTTTATGTTGATGGCATTTTCCTCATAATCAACCTGGAAACCGCCTTTGTCCGGGTAAACTTTAAGGTATGTTTCTTTATTTTCTGATTTAAAGATGCCAATGCAATCCAGCAGGTTGCCTTCAATTTGTACTTTATTGAAGTAAACAACATACAGCTCGCCGCCTTTTATATTGGGGTGGGTAGTTACCTTAAACAGGAACTTAGCAATCAGTTCGGATGCTTCATGAAATTTTTCTTTTTGCTCGAATATCCTGCTAACAAAATGATGGATTTCGTTTAGCGCGAGGTCGCCACTGCTGTGGGTGAGGTGGTAAACTTCGTTTGCTTTTTCGAAAGGCTTTAAAAAATACTGCATCAACAGGTTGGGGATAACTTCGTCTTTTAGCTCCAACGGGTTGTCAGATAGCGAATACAACTCGTTTATCGACGGGTTGCCAACATG
>JBDUDE010000925.1:0-2342 GCA_040003105.1 Mucilaginibacter sp.
TTTGGAAAATCGATGATTTAAGAGTGCGTATTACTAACACACTCTTATTTCTTTTGATATATCGCGTAGGTTCCTTCGTGGTGCTTCCGGGCGTTAATTACAATTCGCTTACTGCTAAGCAGGGCGCGGAAGGAATTGCCGGCTTGCTTAATATGTTTTCAGGCGGTGCGTTTTCGCATGCCTCGATTTTTGCATTAGGGGTGATGCCATATATTTCGGCTTCTATCGTGGTGCAATTATTGGGTATAGCTGTTCCTTACTTTGCCAAGCTGCAAAAAGAGGGCGAAAGCGGCCGTAACAAAATTAACCAGTGGACCCGTTACCTTACCATCGGTATTACTGCTCTGCAGGCTATCGGTTACTTAAGGTCGCAGATATCTCCTGAGCAAATGGAGTTGGCAAACCCGTACTTTACTATTTTGAACATGGCGGTATTAACCGCTGGTACCATGTTTGTAATGTGGCTTGGTGAGAAAATTACGGACAAAGGTATTGGCAATGGTATATCATTGATTATCATGGTGGGTATTATAGCTGCTTTGCCTGGCGCTTTCTTAACAGAGTTCCAGTCGCGTACTACTTCAGTTGCTGGCGGTTTGGTGCTGTTTGTTGTTGAAATTGTGGCGCTTATTGCCGTGGTAATGTTTACTGTACTTATTGTACAGGGCACCCGCAAAATTGCTGTCCAATATGCAAAACGTATTGTTGGTAATAAACAATATGGCGGCGTTCGCCAGTACATACCGTTAAAAGTAAATGCTGCAGGTGTAATGCCAATCATATTTGCCCAGGCGTTGATGTTTATACCGGCGACCGTTCAGCAATTTTTCCCTAATGCGGCACAAAATAAAATTGTAATGGCTTTGGTTGACTATACGTCATGGGGGCACAATTTACTTTTTGCATTCCTGATCATTGCGTTTACGTATTTCTATACGGCTATTACCGTTAATCCGAACCAAATGGCTGAGGATATGAAAAAGAACGGCGGTTTCATCCCAGGTATTAAACCAGGCCGTGATACAGGCAGCTTTATAGATGGTGTAATATCAAAAATTACTTTACCCGGTTCAATAGCCCTTGCTATTATAGCTGTCATTCCTGCCCTTGGCAGTATGGTTGGTATAACCAGTTCGTTTTCGCGTTTCTTCGGCGGTACTTCACTGATAATATTGGTGGGTGTTGTGTTGGATACCTTACAGCAAATTGAAAGCCACCTGTTAATGCGTCATTACGACGGTTTAATGAAAACAGGAAGAATTAAAGGGCGTACCGCTATCCCGTCAGGTGATACCGGCCAGCCTGTTATCTAAATTAACAATGTCAAAGATTCATTATAAGTCTGTCGAGGAGATAGAACTCATAAGGGAAAGTTCTTTACTTGTTTCCAAAACACTTGGGGAGATTGCGAAAGTAATACGACCCGGTATCAAAACTATCGAACTAAATAAGCTTGCAGAAACATTCATCCGTGATAACGGGGGTGTTCCTGCATTCTTAAATTACCACGGGTTCCCTTACTCATTGTGTATATCGCCTAATGACCAGGTAGTGCATGGTTTCCCAAGCCAGAAAGAACTAGTTGAAGGCGACATGGTGTCGGTTGATTGTGGCGTGGTATTAAATAAGTACATTGGCGATTCGGCATTTACATTTGCCATTGGCGAGGTTAGTGATACCATAAAAAACCTGATGCGTGTAACCCGCGAATGCCTTGACCTTGGGGTTCAGAAAGCTGTTGCAGGGATGCGTGTAGGTGATATTGGTTACGCCGTACAGGAGCACGCCGAAAAGCATGGTTATGGTGTAGTAAAGGAACTGGTGGGACACGGCGTAGGATTGGAGTTGCATGAAAAGCCCGAGGTACCTAATTATGGTAAACGCGGTTCGGGTGTAAAACTGGAAGAAGGAATGGTGATTGCCATTGAGCCTATGATTAACGCCGGTAAAGCCCGTGTTAAGTTTTGGGACGATGGATGGACAGTATCGACAATTGATGGCAAGCCGTCGGCTCATTATGAGCATACAGTGGCTATCAGGAAGGGACAGCCTGATATTCTTTCCACGTTTTCGTACGTAGATAATGTTTTAAAAGAAATTAATAATAATTAAAATATTTTTATTAATTTTGCATCCCGGTTTTAGGGCTGATATTTGCCTGTAAAAGACAGTAGATGTGAGATTTGAGAAGTGAGATAGCTTCAAAACAGTCGAAACTGGTAAAAAGAACAAAGAAACAAGATATCGAAAGATAGACACGTGATATTAAAATCTCAAATCTAAGATCTCATATCTCAAATCTAAAAAGAAAAATATGGCTAAACAATCATCGATTGAACAGG
>JBDUDE010000193.1:0-2342 GCA_040003105.1 Mucilaginibacter sp.
GTACATCAGCGTCAAACCCGCCAGCATGAACCAGCCGTAGAAAACATTTTTCATAATGAGCTAAAAAAACTTTAATGAGATTTGAGTCCTAAGATAGGATTTAGGGTGGGGTTTACGTGCGCTAAATTAAATCGTTCAGGTTGTTTAAAGAGGCGCCGGAGGGTTGAGGGGGATGAGGGAGTTAAGAAGCATTGCTTGCCGTCAAAGCGTTTCATTTTTGCACGCGGAACACCCCGAACGCTGTGAAACATACTGATTATCAGCAGTATTTAGTTTTAGCTGTTTATAATATATTGATAGTCAGCTTTTTAATTTAGGGTTTACAGGCAGGGTTAACAGTACACCCCGGAACAATGGTAATTTGCTGATATCCAAAATATTATAAAAATAAAGGGCTTTACACCTGTAAACCCGCCGCCCCGCAGGGCGTTTTCTTTTTGCGCTGCCGCCCCGATCTATCGGGGTGGCCCGCTGACAGGTAATAAAGCGACAGGTTGTCAACACGCTAAATCAGCAATACTTTAAAATTACAAATTCTACATCATAAAAATAGCCCGCCTTTTAACAAAGCGGGCTATTTTATATCGCACCAGGGAGAAGAACCGAAAGGGCCGCCCATATCTTGTTCGCCCGGTGCGCCTGTTATACTTTTTAACCGGTTAAGCAGGTGTAACAACACCGGTAATCAAGTCGACTATGTAAGACGCTCCCGGTGTAAAGGTAACCTTAGCCTTATGTTTGCCTAAGTAAACAATGGTGCCGTAATAGGTTGCAACCTGTTCTTGATAATTTGTCTGCGGGCCATACAATTTGGTGGTTGTTTTGAAACTCGTGGTTCCGGTGGTAATGTCGGCCGCTCCTGAAGCAAAGTTTACTTTAAGGCCTGCCAAATAATAAACCGAAGTTGTGGACATTGTTGAAGGCGCTTCAATATTCCTTGTTTCAACAAACGCGCGTAGCGAACCATCCATAGAAACAAGCTTATAGGTTTGATCAAGCGCTTTCACCGCGTAGTATTGCGTGATGGCGTAAGTATCAAAAACGAAAAAACTATGGTTTGCCACATTTACCAGGCTGTCGCGAACCTGGTACCCGTTAACCTTTCCTGCGTCGCAGGTGAAAGTAAAATGAAGATTTTCGAAATGTGTTTTAATAGTATCCGCGATAGGGTTTGTCCCGGTTTTTGTATTGTAGGTGGTATCGATAACGGTACCACATAAAGCAGGTATGCTGTTGAGCACCCTGTTGTTTCCGCCGGCGTGGGCAATATAAGGTGAAGTTATACCTTTGTTTACATCGGCCCCGCCGTATTGCCCGGTAATCGACTTATAAAATTGTGTGCCTATAGTGCTGCTCAGCGTTTTGTAATCGACAGCACCTTTAGTGGTGTTGCCTGCCGACGGCACACCCTGCTTTTTACACGATGCGTAGAAAAACACGACAGCCGACAATACAAATAACGTGCGTAGAAATTTTAGTTTCATATCCAGTGCTTTAAGGGGCTAATTTCCTCGTGCAATGGTAGTTAATTTAAAGCACATTATTTTACAAAAACGGTTGTTAGGGATGTTAGTGCAATTTTCACTAAAAAGTGCATTTATTTTTTAGCCCGGCAATCACAAGTCATCTATAGTGTTATGCGTTACCATATTCCCGGCCTCATCCAAAAAAAAGTTAGGATAATATACCACTTCCAGCACACTTGGCGGGGCGGGAGCCTTACCTGTGCTAAATTAAATCATCCAGGTTGATTAAAGAGGGGTCGGACGGGTGAGGGGGACTATGGGGTTTAGAAGCATTGCCTGCCGTAAAAGCGTTCCATTTTTCTGCACGGAACACCCGGAAATACTGTGAAACATGCTGATCATCAACAGTATTTAGTTTTAGCTGTTTATAATACATTGATAGTCAGCGCATTAATTGGGGGTTTACAGGCTGGATTAACAGTATACCCCAACATTTTGATAATTGGCTGATATCCAAAATATTATAAAAATAAAGGGCTTTACACCTGTAAACTCCCGCTCCCACAGGACAGATTGGAATGGATGACGGAGGCTAGTCTAGAGGTTATTCTCACTGGGTTGAAAGGTGGGCATTGCCTGCGGCCCGGGCTGTACGTTCATACGGCTACAGGCCTTAGGCGCGGCCACTGCGCAGGCCACTGCCGGGCCGGTATCCACTGCCATCCCTAATGCGGTTTTGCGGATGCTTAATATTGTCCAATTGTGCAAGCTGGCTACGTAAACGCGGGGCACTAGTACGTCACTTCTTTTGGCCTTCGCTACATAGCGCCAGAGGGGGGGTATTTGGTCATATTTTAGGCAGTCCTATAATTCTTG
>JBDUDE010001000.1:0-7792 GCA_040003105.1 Mucilaginibacter sp.
ATTGCTTATGCCTGCGGGATGATAGGCTGGAGCATCATGACTAATATTATCATCGTGATGCTGCCCTACTTTTACCTGCCGCCGTTAAAATCGGGACTGATGCCTTTTGTGCCGCAGTTGCTCTTTTTCGGGGTATTGAATATCCTTTCGGTAATTTTGGCATCGGGAAGGTTGGTTGATGCTGTTTTCGACCCGTTTATAGCATCGCTAAGCGATAAGAGCACCCACAAAAAAGGCCGCCGTATCCCGTTTATGAAATGGGCCATATTGCCGGCAATCATTTTTTGCGGCCTAACTTTTTGCCCGCTTGTAAAAGGGGAGAGTACCACCAACGCTGTATGGCTTGCATTCACGCTCATTTTCTTTTTCATGAGCGTAACCACCTATATTATTCCCTACAATGCCCTGCTACCCGAGCTTACCAGCACAGCGGCCGAAAAAGTTAAGCTGTCGTCGTTTCAACAGGTGGGTTTTGTAATAGGTATAATAATTGGCGCCCTGGTAAATAACTTTGCCGATTTGGTTCAAAGCGGCTTTCACATTACTAACCGCGACACCGCTGTGCAATATACCATTTGGGGGCTTTGCGTGTTTGCCGGGGCAATTATGCTGGTACCGGTATTTGCTATCGACGAAAAACGATACTCTGAAAGTAAGCCCTCGCACTTGCCGATATTGCAGGCCGTCCGGAAAACCTTCAGCCAGCGTAACTTTAAATATTATCTCATTTCCGATTTTTCGTTTTACATGGCGCTTAGCATTATATCAAGCGGGTTGTTGTATTTTATCACTGTACTGGTGCGTGAAAAAGAAGCATTGGGGGGCTTGCTTATGGGCACTATGGTTTTGGTTTCGTTATTGTTTTACCCGCTGATAAACTACTTGTCGAAGAAGAAAGGGAAGAAGCCTATTGTGTTGTTCTCGTTCGCGTTGCTGAGCCTGATATTTGCAATGATATTTTTCCTGGGTAAAATACCGCTGCCACCTAAAATGCAACTTTTTACGCTGGTGTTGGCCGCCTCGTTCCCGCTGGCATCGCTGGGTATTTTACCAAATGCCATACTTGCCGAAATTGCCGAAAAAGATGCCGCCGAAACCGGCGAGAACCGCGAAGGGATGTTCTTTGCAGTTAAGTATTTGTTTGTAAAACTTGGCCAAACATTGGGTATTGCTCTGTTTGCCTTCCTCACGGTTTACGGTAAAGACCCCGGCCATGATTTTGGGCTGCGCCTCAACGGCATTTGCGGATTTGCACTTTGCATTATAGCCTTTTTGTTTTTTACGCGTTTCAGGGAGAAGAAACCGCGTTTTAAAAAAGTCCATAGTCCATAGTCCATGGACCATAGTAAGGAAGGTTAGCGGAAGACACCATAAGCAGGTTGAAGCTACCATGGTCTATCGTCTATGGACTTCCTATCGACTAACGTTATTCGGCCTCGAGTAAACCAAATGCATTACGTTGATATTGCGCATGGCAAACGCGGCTTCGCAATAGCACAGGTAGTAGTTCCATTTGCGGATAAAGGTATCATCAAAACCAAGCGTTTTTACTTTGCCAAGGTTGGCATTGAATGAATCGTACCAAAGCCTAAGCGTTTTTGCATAGTCAATGCCGATATCTTTTAGGTCGACCATTGTTAAATCGCCGGTGCGGTTGATGGAGCTGTTGATGGCGCCGACAGATGGCAGTAACGAGCCCGGGAAAATATGCTTCTGTATCCAGTCGACCCCCTTCTTAAGGCTTTCAAACCTTGAATCTGGCGAGGTGATTACCTGTATGGCCAGTATGCCGTTCTTTTTAAGCAATTCGTGGCATTTTTTAAAGTACACGTCCATAAATTTATGGCCCACGGCTTCCAGCATCTCAACCGATACTATCTTATCAAATACGCCTTCCATCAGCCTGTAGTCCTGCAAAAGTATCTTCACCCTGTCGCCAAGACCCTCTGCTTCCACGCGTTCAACTGCCATTTTGTGCTGCTCTTCGGATATGGTTAGCGAGGTTACCTTACAGCCATAAGTTTTGGCCATATAAATGGCATTGCCACCCCAGCCGCTGCCAATCTCAAGCACATGGTCGGTAGCCCTTAAATGCAACTGGCGGCATAAGCGTTCGTATTTGGCCAACTGTGCTTCCTGCAGGCTTAAGCCATCGCGATAAAAATAAGCTGCAGAGTAAGTCATGGTGGGATCCAGGAAGCTGGCGAAAAAATCGTTGTTTAAATCGTAATGTGCTGAAATATTTTTACGGGAGCCCTCAATGGTATTGGCCCGCTTAAAATGCGATAGCTTGTTGTATGCTTTGAGCAGGTTGAGTGACAGCGCCTGTATTTTGCTACCCGATATGCCCGGCGCATTTTCGATATTTAACAGTACCCATTTTACCACGTTGGTAATGTTATCGGTGTCCCACAAGCCGTCAACATAAGCCTCGCCGAAACCAATATCTCCAAACAAAATAATGCGTTTATAAAACTCGTCGCTGTTTACCACAATACTGGCTGCTATGTTGCCCTCGCCGTTGCCAATGGTAATTTGTTCGCCATCCGTTAAGGTTAGGTACAGGTTTCCCTTCTCCATTTTACCAAGTACTTTTAAAACCAAATCCTGGTAAAAACTGCTTTTTTTAACGAGTGTAATTGTATTGGCCATGGTTCAATATCGACTGCAATTTGGGTTTTGGTGATATGTACGTAAACTAACCGGTTGGAAGTTTTATCAAGATACGAATTTCAATTTAATTGTATGGCCTGTAAACTTCTTTTTGTAGCTCCAAATCGTCATCTTTTTTATGATATGGTATTTTCTTCAACCAAAGCTTTAGTGCCTGCCAGTGTATTAGCCCTATAATTTTTAAAGTTATCAGCGGGAAGCTAAAAAAGTAAAGCAGCAGGGTTGAATCTTTTAAGGGTCTTTTATGGCCGCTTAATGTGCTGATGAAAAACCGCTTGCCTGCTTTATCATAATCGTCAATTTTCACCTGCAGTTTTTCGCCGGGGAGGTGCAGGTCGAAATCGAAATTGGTATCCATATCGATAAAGGGCGATACATAAAAATACTTTTCAGTATTCAATTTAAATGCGTCGCCCCGCTTCGCATCTTCGCCAAGGAAATAGGGTTTCATCTCCAGGAACGTATTACAAACTTCAACAATTGAACATAACGGCTGCCCTTCCTCGTCATAACAAAAATAAAACGACACCGGGTTAAACTGGTAACCAAGCGTACAAAGGTTGGTAAGCACCATAATGCGGCCCTTTCCAATATGTACACCATTTTCAAACAGATAGTCAGTTATGTGTTGTTTGATTTCTTTTGAGGTGTCCGGCTTTTCGCGGGGCAGCTGCAGGTGGTCCCGGTCCCTGAAATTGAAAAGGTTGAACCGGTTGCGGCTCATAAATTTCAGTTGTTTGTTCAGGGTATCAATTTCATCCAAATCTAAATAAAACATAAACACATCATAATGAAACCGGTGCACCTTGGGGGCTAAACGGTTATGCATTACGCGGGCTTTGTACAGGCAGGAATTCATAATTGTAAGTTACGAAAATTTGTAAGGATAGGATGTTAGGGAAATAAAACGGTATACGTCACAGTGCCCGGAGAGCCCTGCCGTGCCCGAGGCGCCTGAAGCATGCCATACATTACGGCGGCTACTTTTGCCTGGTTGGTGCTTGCATTAGCGTCATGTAAAAAGTTAAATTTGTGCAACAAGTTACATCAATGATAACATCAACCATCCGAAAGAAATTATGAAGCTCCTCCTCACATCCGCCGGCGTCAGCAACGCAGGCATCGATAACGCACTGGTCGAACTCCTGGGCAAACCGGTTGCCGAAGCGAGCGCCCTGTTTATCCCCACGGCCATATACGGCATACCCAACGGCGGCGACATTGTACGAAGAGTAATTTGCGGCTCATTAGGCGACCCTTTCTGCGACATGGGCTGGAAGTCGTTAGGCCTGCTGGAGCTAACCGCCCTGCCCAGTATGAAACAAGAGCTTTGGGTACCCTTGCTGCAGGAGACTGATGCGTTGTTAGTCGGTGGCGGCGACTGCCAGTACCTGACCTGGTGGATGCAACAGTCCGGCCTGGCCGACCTCTTGCCTTTGTTGCTGCACAAAATGGTGTACGTGGGCCTGAGCGCCGGGAGCATGATCATGACCCGCTTTGGAACTACCTACGGCAACCATACGCTGCCTGCCGAAACCGACAAATGCCTGGGACTGCTTGATTTTGCTATACATCCGCACCTGGACTACGAGCAGTTCCCGGAGAATTCCCTGGCCAACCTGGAAAAGCTGGCCGATACATTACCAGTACCGTCGTATGCAATTGATGATCAGACCGCAATTAAGGTGGTGGATGGAGACGTGGAAGTTATTTCGGAAGGGAATTGGAGATTGTTTGGGGCTTAATATATCCGTCAAAAGAAGCCCTTTGGGCGCGGGTAGTACACCTCTTTGCCGGCCAGTGTACACGCGCTAAAAAGGTCTGTTCACAGCTGGAACAGGTGGAGCAAGAAATTGCCGCCCAGGGCACTAAAAATCTTCTTTATGCATTACCACTAAAACCTGCTGTCATTTTATTTTAAAAAATAATTGCAAATAAATTTGCGCAACTCAAAAGTTGCACATATATTTGCAACCTGAAGGTTGCGCAATTATATATTAAAATGAAGCAAGATATATTTCAAGCCATAGCCGACCCGACACGCAGGGCCATTTTAACTTTACTTACTATCCAGGCATTAACACCAAATGCCATGGCCGAAAAATTTGATATGAGCCGGCAGGCCGTATCAAAACATATCAAGGTATTGCACGAATGCGAACTGATTAAGCCTGAGCAGAGCGGCAGGGAAATTTATTATCACTTTAACGCAAAAAAAATGCAGGAATTTGACCACTGGTTAGCCCAATTCAGACAAAGCTGGGTAACTCAATTTAATCAACTCGACCAACTATTATCAACAATTAAAGAACAGAAAAAATGAACAACGATTTGCTATTTGATTTTAACGTTGACAAAGCAGCGAAAACGGTATTTATAACGAGGGAATTTAATGCCGGACTTTCTTTGGTATGGGATGCTTTTACCAAACAGGAACTACTGGATCAATGGGGAGCACCTGCACCTATGCGCGCCGTAACAAAATATATGAACTTTGAAGTTGGGGGGCGAAGGTTTTATGCCATGATAAGCCCCGACGGGGTTGCGCGTTGGGCGGTGCAGGATTATACTTCTATTACGCCGAAAACCAATTTCAAAATGTATAACGCCTTTGCAGACAAAGACGAAAACCGGGAGTTGCCAGGTTCTGAATGGGATTACACTTTCAGCGAACAAAATGGCGTAACAAAAGTGAGTATTACCATTTTTAATGAGTCGTTTGAACGTATGGAGAAATTACTCGAGGGCTTCACGATAGGGTTTAAAATGATATTAACAAACCTGGAAGAGCTGTTGGCTACCTTATCGCAGAAATTATAAACAGAAAAAATTAACACTTAAAAACAGAAATTATGAGAACAATTAATCCATGGATCAACTTCAACGGAAATGCTGAAGAAGCATTCACTTTTTACAAATCAGTTTTTGGCGGCGAGTTTGCAAAGATCGTTCGTTTCAAGGACCTGGCGAGCGACGATTTCCAGGTTCCGGAAAATGAGGCAAACAAAGTAATGTACCTTGCTTTGCCCATTGGCAAACACAATGTATTAATTGCCAATGACGTACCTGAATTTATGGGACGGGTAAACGAAGCCGAAAACAGGTCGAAAATAGCAGTTAGTGCCGAAAGCCGTGAAGAGGCTGACAAAATATTTAACGGACTATCAGCAGGCGGAGCGGTTGAAGGGCCTATTGGCGAAGGCCCCTGGGGTACATACGCCGGAATGTTCAGGGATAAATATGGTATTGAATGGATAGTGGAATTTGATCCAGCTTATAACGGATAAATTTGATAAAGAAAAGGACGAATGCTTAATAACAGCTTCACTGTTCGCAGACCGCGTCTCCGGACAGTGAAGCTGACCCCGAAAAGCGCGATAGCGTTCCATTTTTACCCGCGCGGAACACCCGGAACGCTGTGAAACATGCTCATTACCAGGGCTTTCAATTTTAGTAGAAATGCACGTGGCCTTAACGTAAACTCGCATCGGCCCTCCTAAAGACTAATCTTCAGCGCGGCAGCAGTGTCAGTGCCAACCTCGCCGTCAATGGTTAGTCCTTTCGACCGCTGAAAAGCCATCACTGCGTTCCGGGTATTCACGCCGAAGATGTCATCTACACCCTTGGTGCTGAAACCGAGGCTGGTGAGCGCCTGCTGTATTTCGCCCACTTTGGCGGCTACCATCATGGGGTTAGTATACCGGTAAATGGTTTTCTTTGGCGGCTTTACAACTACCGGGGTCGGTTGCGTGTAGGTTATCCCCGGCACCAGGATTCCGAAATCCCAGCGGCGGTTTGCGAGCGTATCCTGTATCACGCCCCATTTTTTACCTTTAGCTTCGATGGTGCCGCCCTTCCCGTCCGAGAAAACGATATGGCCGCCCAGGTCTGCCGTGGGCGCGCGCAGCACAGCGGCGCCAACTATACCGGCCGCTTTTTCAACCGTGATGATAATGCCTTTCGCGTGTGCGTCGTCCTTCCATGCGCCGCTATAGGCATCCGCGTGGGCGGGCATTGCCAGGTCGTTAGTGCAGCCATACAGCTTGCCGGCCACCTGGTAAACAGCCCACGATAATAATTCGGCACAGTCCCACGGACCGCCCCAGTTTGGATCGTTTTTCGGTACCAGCGTGCCTTCAATATAGGACTGGCCATTGCGTGTCAGCGCTTTTTCATAAATGTCTTTTCCTGTTGCCATGATAAATGATATTAGGTTATTTATTTGTTTGATATGAAGCTAATTAAAATAAAAAAAAATTACTGCGGTGTTTCCGCTGTCTTGTGCAATCAATCCCGGGAGTGCTGTTTCCATTGATTAAGGTTTGAATATTTTAATATGGGTTAAAGGTAAAACACCAGGCAATTAGTCGACAGGGGATTTTTCCGGTATTTAACTGCGGAAATTACGCAGTTTTTAGAAGGGCGGCCATTAAGTGGACAAAATCACATACTGCCAAATCAAATTCTCTGTATCTCTGTCCCTTCTTGTGGTGCGAATCTGTGACCAGCTAATTCCGGCAGACTGGCAAAGTGTTCCATTTTTGCGCGTGCGGAACACCCGGAACGCTGTGAAACATGCTCATTATCAAGGCGTTTAATTTTGTAAAATTATCCCGCCCTGAAAAAGCTTACACTCTTAGTCACAATGACGTTGGCCAGGGGGGTATACTGGAGGCATACACAATTTCGAATATTTTTAACATAAGTTGTTAACAGTAAATGCATTATGAAAATTAGTGGGTATACACTCGAAACCCTCATTTCTAATTAAAATCAGCAACCGAACTAAATTTTCCCTCCTTCGCGCCGACCGGGCCCGCGGCGCCCGGCGATGACGAGGGGGGGGTTACAGGGGGTTACACAATTTCGGTATTTTTTACATTAAAATACTCATTATCAAATTGTTATGAAAAAACAGGGGGTTACACGTGAACACCCCATATTCCGCCAGGTTTACAGGCCGCGCCGCCGGTTTAAGCGGGACGATTGAACCGGCTGGGACTTAAAAAACAAACGAGGGCGAAGCCAAATTCTCCCCAACCGGTCCGAAGGACTCCATGGAGGCGAGATTTAGAGGGGCTTTATCACTAAGGCCCCCTTAAATTCACAGGTAACAAAG
>JBDUDE010000212.1:0-7787 GCA_040003105.1 Mucilaginibacter sp.
CGCCTGTATGATGTTGAGCATACCAATACCCGTCATGGCCGATGTGCCGTTCAAAATAGCCAGCCCTTCGCGGATATGGATGGACAGCGGTTTAATGTTGAATTTGTTGAAAATATCCATCGTTGGATGAACAGCATCCTCAAAAATCACTTCGCCCTCGCCAATTAAAACCAGGCCAAGGTGTGCCAGTTGCACCAGGTCGCCGCTGGCGCCAACACCGCCGTGTTCGAAAACACAGGGTGCAATATCTTTGTTAATTAATTCTTTCAGCAACTCAACCACATCGGTATGCACGCCTGAATATGCTTGCATAAAGCTGTTTAACCGGGCAATCATTAATGCTTTGGATAGTTGCGCGGTCATCAGTTTGCCGCTGCCCGACGAATGGCTGCGGATAAGGTTATATTGCAGTTGCAGAATGTTGTCCTCGCTAACTTTGTACTGCGCCATCGGCCCAAAGCCGGTATTGATGCCATAAATCAGCTTGTTTGACGAGAATTGTTTAAGGAATTCGAAGTTGGTGTTAATTTTATTTAAAGCGGCGGCATCAAGAGCAAGCTCGTTTTTTTTAAATATCAGTTCAGAAAAATCGTTTAAAGAAAGAGGACTTTGTCCAACATGTATCATGGGCAAAAATTAATGTTTTGTCAGGGTGAATAATAATCCGCTAAAGTATAAAATATATGTAAAACGGGTTAATGTAAACTGCAATAACACAGGGAATGGGTTAAGGTTTTAGCTATTATTTGCGCGGATGCGCAACGGCATTCTGTTACGACCGTTTATCAATAAATTTTATCGCCTTCCTGCTCGCCTCGCTGAATTGAATTTTCTGTATCTCCTCAGCGGTTACATACTTAATATGCGGACTAACCCGTAACCGAGCTTGCAAATAAGCGCGTATCCGGTGGTCGCATTCTTCGCTCAATTCGGCTGGGACAAGATAGAGCGACACCTGGTCCATCCCAATTTCGTTGGACGACACCTCGATAACGAATTCCTTGATTTCCTCCCGCTCGTTTAAAAGCTCGAACAAGGCAGGTGGGTACAGCGTGGTGCCTTTAAATTTTATCATCTGCTTTTTACGGCCCATTATGGGCGAAAGACGCAATGTTGTACGGCCACAGGTGCAGGGTTCGTTGTCATAGGTGCAAATATCCCCGGTTTTGTACCTTAGCAACGGCATGCCTTCAACGCCTAAAGTGGTAATGGTTACTTCCCCAGGGGTGCCGGGAGCCACCTGCTGGTCGTTTTCATCAAGCAGTTCAACAATAACTAAATCGGCCTGGTTATGGCCGCCTTTGCCTGCCCCGCACTCAGTAAAAGCGGTTTGCATTTCGGTGGAGGCGTAGGTAGAGTATAGTTTAACGTCCCAGCTTTCGGTGATTTTCCGGCCGAGGATGTTTAACGTAAAATCGTTGTTACGGATGTTTTCACCAATGCAAACGGCCTTTTTTACAGAAGTCGAATTGATATCGATGCCGCTATCCTTTGCAAACTGAATCAGTTTTAAAATAAACGATGGCACGGCAACGATGGCTGTAGGCTTTAATCTCTGGATGGTTTCCCACTGCAGTGCCGGTACGCCCGGCCCCAGGCGGATAATGCCCGCGCCAATTTTGCGGATGCCCAGGTAATAAGCAATGCCCGCCATAAACTGCCTGTCGAGCGTCAACATCAGTTGGTAAGTGTCATCCGCCGACCCATCCGCACATAAAAAAGAATTATACTCGTTATATGCCAGGCGGTTAAGGTCGTGTTCGGTTAATGCAATGGTTACCGGCCGGCCCAGCGTGCCAGATGTGGAGGTGTATTCAATGATTTTACTACGCGGCACGCATAAAAAGTCATCGTTACGTTGCTGCAAATCGTCTTTGGCAGTTGTTGGTATGGCGGTGATATCAGCTAGCGTTTTTATGCTTTTTATGTCGATGTCGTGTTTTGCAAACATCTCCTTATAAAACGGGGAATTTTGGCTTACATAAGCTAAAAGTTCCTGTAGTTTTTCCTGCTGTAAATGTGTTATTTCTTGCGAATGTTGATTGCTTTCCGTGGCGATAGACATTGTAATGGTAGTTGTGTCCAAAATTAAAAAAAATGTGTTACGGACTGCTATATAAAGCGGTGGGTATTAATATTGTTTTGCACTAACAAAACAACCGCCAACCACAATTGTAACGTATATCAGTTATGACGATTAAACAGCCCTTATTAATTGCCGGCATATTTTGTATTTCCATTACCGCGAATGCACAGGCAGTTAAATATAAAGACATCGTATTTGGTGGCGTAAAAGCTACAAAAGACTTAAGCTACGATGGAAGCGATTCGACAGGTAAAAATAAAGCTCACCTATTTGATTTGTATCAGCCCGAAGGCGACGAAACAACCGGTCGCCCGTTAATTATCTGGGTGCATGGCGGCGGCTTTAAATTTGGCTCAAAAGCCGATAAAAGTGCCGAAATATGGAGTAAAACGTTTGCCCAGCGCGGCTATGTTTGCGTATCCATAAACTACACCTTGAGTAAGAAACTGCCGTTTTTGAATTTCGGCGAATTAAAACGCAGCTGCTATTATGCCGTTTTGGACGCAAAAAGGGCGGTTGGCTATTTTAAACAGCATGCTGCCGAATATCACATTAACCCCGACAAAATTATATTAGCGGGCAATTCGGCAGGAGGGATGATAGCCCTCCAAGCGGCCTTCGCCACTAATGCTGAGCTTGCAAAATTTGCAGGAGTACCCGAAGCTGATGCAGGCAAAAATGAATTGCTAAAGGTTGATGGCGTGATTAATTTATGGGGCGGTATTTTTAAATTAAACTGGCTGAAAAACGCCGGTGTGCCAGTGGTAAATATTTATGGTAGCAACGATGGTATAGTCGCGCCGGCGCACAAAGATACATCGCTGTATGGCGGCAAAGACGTTTACGAAAAGGCAAAGGCCTTAAGCATACCGACCGATGTTAAAGTTTTTGAAGGCTACTCGCACGAGTTACGTAAGCATTTCAACCCCATTTTCGCCAGTGATAAGGCTACGCAGCAACGCTGGCTTGAAGCCGGACAGTTTGCAGCTGATTTTATGTACAATAATTTATTTAAGTTATAACCAG
Source organism: Mucilaginibacter sp. (assembly GCA_040003105.1). Lineage (GTDB taxonomy): Bacteria > Bacteroidota > Bacteroidia > Sphingobacteriales > Sphingobacteriaceae > Mucilaginibacter. The sequence continues at coordinate 3,113 of JBDUDE010000212.1, forward strand.
CCGTATATTGTTTTCAAAACATAATAGTACTTTTAACGTTATAAACAACAATCATTCATTAACCACTAATACATGAAATATTTAAAAATTTTAGTTGTGGCTTTGGTTCTAACTTTCAGCGTTGAATTTTCGCATGCAAAATCAATGACATTGACAGTTACGCCAACGTTTTTGCAAATACGCAGGCCGCCACCGCCGCCACCGCGCCCGCCAATACGGTTCCGCAGGCATCATCGCAGGCACCACGCAAGGATTAATATCCGCTTGCCAAAGCCGCCGCCGCACCCACCGGGTCCGGGGCTGCCTCCTCCACCGCCGCATCCATGAGGAAAATAAATACAAAAGCCCTTCATATTGTTTGAGGGGCTTTTTGCTTGGTAGTCTTTTTGGTTTATTTTGCCAAATCTATCACCTGGTCGCCACCCCGTTTTTGGCGCGACCGAATTTTAATAAATTGATATATCACGCCGATAACAAAAAGTCCAACCAAACCCATCAACCCGGTTTGTATTACAGGCGAATTTGGGCCATCGGCTATAGGTTTACTCATTGGCAAACGGGTTAAAGTTTCAACAATAGCTGGTATAAACGAGAAGAATAACGTTAACGACATCAGGAACACCTGGATATAAGCTGCGCTTTTACCTAAAAACTTAAATGACGGCACATATACTGCAATTGGTAATACCACCAAAACAATTACGGCAAGTCCATGAGCCTGTGTAAAATGACCGGTTTTCATAATCGGCAGCGCCGTAAGGCAAGTAATCACTGTTAACAGGATATACAATCTTCCGCGACCATTGGCCGGGCTTATTTTTCCATCGCGCAGCAAAGCATACAGCGCCACAATAATTGCAACAATACTTACTGCGGTGTGGAAGATTCCAAGAGGTGAAAGGTGGTTCGGCATAATCTTACATTTTTAGCGTTAAGGTTGCCGAAATATAAGAAGATTAAAGAGTTTTATAAGTAGAAAAAAACTTGAACGCTACTTTTTCCATAGCGATGGGTTTTAAACCCATCGCTATAAAGGTAACATCCCGTAAAATTTGCGATGTACTACTTTTTAAAAGCAAACTTCAGCACATTTCCCATCCGCAATTTGTCACCCTCGTTCGATATGTAGAGGTTGTTATCCTTATCAAATGCTATACCCTCCGGCTGGCCAAACAGCTGCGGGTTTAATGGGTACACCTCCTTAACGGTCCAATCAGCCCCGGCAACCACCAGCATTTTATTTACTGACGAAAGTATATAACAATCGCCGGTTAACGGGCTGCGACTTAAACCGGACGGATGAAATGCTACTTTTTTTTGGCCGCTCAACTCTGCAATTTTTGTAACGTCAATAGCGTTTTCGCCGGCTTTTTTTAACAGGCTGTCGGCCGTAAGCGTTAAGGTGAATACCGTGCTTACTTTGCTGCTTTTCTCCATACCGCAGTGTTTGCACAACACGTAAACAGATTGCGTGCTGTCGTCGGCATACATACCTTCATATTCGCCCTGGGGCAATAAGCCTTCCCATATTTTGGTGCTGGCTTCCGTATTCGCACCTGCATTTAACGGGAATATGAACAGCGCGCCATCGCTGCGAAGCATAATGGCCTGGTTGTTAATTATGGCAACATCTTCGTAATCGCCGCTTTTGCCAAATTTGGTACGCTGGATGTCCTTACTGCCAGGCTTAAAAGAAAATAAAGCGCCTTTTTCATCCTGCTCAGCATACATTATATCAGCGTTGCCTTTATTAAATGCGATGCCTGATATTTCGGTCAATTCATCAGGCAACTCAAATTTTTCCGGCCGGGTTAAATCATAGCCCTTTGGGCTGGGGCTTTTACTTTGTTGTTGCCCGGTGCAGTTAATAAGCAGCACGCAAATAAACAATAACAAACAAAGGTATACCAGCTTAAATGTATTTTTCATATTAGATATACCTTTAATTTAGAAATTTGTTTAGACGAAGTGCAGGCAATTTAACCACAAAGGTCGCTAAGAAGGCACGGAGAACACGGAGGTTAAAAAAGTATCACAGATGTTAGCGGATTGAACTGATGACGCTGATAGTAAAAGCGATCACAGATGTTAGCTGATTAATCTGATGACGCTGATTTTATTAAATTTTTCATCATCAGCCAGGCATCTGTTTTATTTAGCGACCAACCCGTCATCTGTTTCATCAGTTCAATCCGCTAACATCTGCGATTTGTTTTTTTATTAAATATTCCACAACCAACCATGCATCTGTTTCATCAGTTCAATCTGCAACATCTGCGATTTATTTTTGCATCACCATTACCCCATTCAGCACCAACGTATTGCCGCCATCAGCCTCAATGTTGTAAACGTTTTGCACACCGCCCGCATGTTCGGTTTTTCTTAATACTGTATAAGTTTCGTATTTGCCTTTTTGCTCGTTAAGGCACAAAACCTGCTGACCAACAGTTACCTCGCCGATTTTAAAACTGCCCTGTTTGGTAAGCATAGGGTGATTTGGGGTTGCTTTCAACACCTTTGTATTTAAGCTGATGTTCAAACCTGCCGTGGTGTTTTTTTCTATTGACGATACCAAAACCAGCTCCGTTATTGCATAATTTTTAGCGGCGTGCACGGTAAGTTCCTTTACCTTTATTACCGATGATTTATTGGTTGCCGGGTCAACCGTAATTACTTCATCACCGCTTTTTACATCTTTTATAAGTTTTTTGGCGCCGTTGCTCATGGTAACTTCTTCATCGCCGGGGAAGCAGATATCGTTGCCATAAGTTGCCGCTTCTTCCTTCATATCCTTGCCGTTGTTCAGCACTTTATACTGTTGGAAAGCCATCTCTTTCGACAATACATATGATAACTTTAAAATAAAGTTTTTCTCCACCTTATTAATATCGTCAATGTCCTGGAAATATTTTGCCCACACCTTGGCATCGGCGGTGAAGTCAGGTACCAGCGCCTGGTATTTTTTGCCGGTTTCGCTGGTGTAAAATACCATCAGGCCAATTTCCTGCATCCCCTGCTTGGCAACCAGTTTATAAAGGTCGACTCTTTTTTTTAGGCCATCGCCACCGGTAATAAAATAGGGCTTACGGTTTTCGTATCGGTCGAGCACATAAGCATTGTCAAACTTTATATAAGTGTCTTTATCCAGATCGGCAATGGTATAGGTTAATGCTTTGTTGTATTCATCCAATGTAAGCGGCCGTGGATTAGGTGTAGCTGTTTGCGCTTTGGCGAATGATATGATTAATAAAAAAGATAGTGTTAGTAATAGGTTACGCATATTGTATAAATATCAAATAGCGATGGGTTTTAAACCCATCGCTATGGTTAGCACGTTGAATAATGTTTTGTTAGATTATGATAATTGTTTAAACGCATCCGCAAATGCTTCCATTTCGTCCATACGGCCAATGCTTACACGGCACCAGTCGGCGCCGTTTAGCTTCCAGTTACGCACACCAACACCGCGTTTCATCATTTCGCCCACAAATTTGTTCCCGTCCATTTTTAGCGGAAACATAACGAAATTAGCAAACGAAGGGATATACTCATAGCCTTCCTTTTTCAGCACGGAGTAAAGATATTCTTTCGAGGCTACCATCTTTTTCGCGGCATCTTTCATATAGTCAGTTTCCTGGTAGGCAGCAGTTGCAGCAGCTAACGTGGTGGCTGAAAGATTAAACGCCCCGCCGGTGTAAATAGAAAGGGCATGGATAGTTTCAGGCTGTGCTACTATGTAGCCACAACGCAGCCCGGCGAAGCCATATAATTTACTAAATGTACGGGCCACAATAATATTCTGCCCTGCTTTTACACCGCCTATTAATGTAGTCCCCTGTGGGTCGGGCAGGTAGTCAATATAAGCCTCGTCAACAAATACCATCGTTTTTTTAGATACCCGTTCACAAAATGCTTTGAGTTTATCAGTGTCAACCACAGTAGCCGTTGGATTATTGGGATTGCAGATGTAAACCAGCCCGGTATTGTCAGTTACTTTTGCTTCCATTGCATCCAGGTCCAATTTGTACTCGCTGGTTAAGGGTACTTTAACCCAGTTACCGCCATGCAGTTTAGCATGAGTTGGCAGGTCGTCGTATGACGGATCCCCCGTGATAATATCTTTCCCGCCTTTGCTGAAGTGCATTGCTGAGGCGAGCAACAGGGCCGATGAGCCGGCGTCCATCATGATGTTGTTTTGATGAATACCTTCAAAAGCAGCAATTTTGCCTGACAATACACCCATCTGCATAAATGCATACTGGTAGCTTAAATCAAGCGAATCGGTTATTGCCTTTTTAGCCGCAGCCGATGGCCCAAACGGGTTTTCGTTGGCAAGCAGCCTTGCTTTCATCACAGGTGCGGCTTCTAATATCGCCGACTCGTCGGTTACCCGCTTAACGGGGATAATTTTTTTTACCAGCGGCATTGCAGCCAGCTTGTTTATAGTTCCCGAAGCCAGGGCCAGTCCCCCGGCCATCAGGGCGCTGGACTTTATCCAGTTTCTGCGGTTAATTGAATTTGCCATTTTCGTTGATTTTTTATGAGTATTGAGTCAGTTTATTTATTTGTTTGTACCGGGTAACTTACGCGCTGGTCGGTTACCCTCGCATGTATATCGGTCACCACGCTCCGTGCCGATTCAAACGCGCCGGCCATCCAGGCATTTAAATACGTT
>JBDUDE010000405.1:0-2339 GCA_040003105.1 Mucilaginibacter sp.
CAGATGAAGATTTCGATAAAACGATACATTACAAAAACCTTAGGGGAGATAAATGGGAGAGCAAACTGGTTGATATTTTGACCCACGTAGTTAACCATGGAACCCATCACCGCGCACAAATAGGCCAGCAATTAAAGTTTGCCGGAGCCGAAAGCTTACCAGTTAGTGATTATATTGCGTACATCCGACAAATAAATGACTAACTATATTGCGTGTTGCTTATTTTTGGCCGCATAAAACCTAATATAATGAAAAAACTGGTATTGCTATTTCTTGTCGCTTCTTTACTTTACAGCTGCACCAACAACCGGAAGGACGAAAAAAAAGCCATTATGGAAGATGTAATGAAAGTACACGAAAAAGTAATGGAGGTTGACGGGCTGGTCATCGCTAACCGCATGAAGCTGGATACGCTGATAAATCAAAACAAAATAGCCGCGAAAGACTCGGCAGCGACGCTGGTAAAAAAAATGAGTGCTGCCGAAGATGCTATGGAAGACTGGATGCACAAGTTTGACTACGAGCAAAAAGGCAAAGCCGATGACGAAGTTATAACTTACATGAATGCACAGAAAAAGTTGATAATGGCCATCGACTCGCAGTTAAATGTAGCTGTAAAAGAATCTGACATTTACTTAAAAAACGTTAAAGCCAAATGAAAAAAACAGGCTATATAATTGCGCTTATTTTATTGAACTGCGGTTGTAAGTTTAACGATAACGCCACCAAAACATTACCTATTTACGGCAACAAAGAACCTGTTACCAAAACTGTGGACGGCAAACAGATTACCGATACCGTTTACCAAACCATACCGGTGTTTAAGTTTGTAAACCAGTATGGCGACACTATCACCGAGAAAAGCCTTGATGGCAAAATATACGTGGCCGATTTCTTTTTTACCACCTGCCCTACTATTTGCCCCGTTATGCACCGCAATATGTTGCCGGTTTATAACGAATTTAAAAGTCATGCGGATTTCAGGATAATATCACACAGCATCGACCCTAAATACGATACCGTGCCGGTGCTAAAAAAATACGCTGATAAAATGGGGCTTGCCGGGAATACATGGTGGTTGTTGCATGGCACTAAAGATGCAACTTATACCATTGCCAAAAGCTATTTAGTGGCCGTACAGGAAATGAACCCAAAAGGCCAATACGTTCACGACGGTTATTTCATTTTGATTGATAAGCAAAAACGGATACGCGGTACTTACCAGGGCACCGATGAAAAAGAGGTCGCGAAAATGACCGAAGATATTAAGACCCTGATGGCCGAGCCTGACCAAAAAGCAACTAAATGAAGGCATGGCTAACCGTTTCGGTTTTTGTGGCGATGCTTATTATTGTTGCCTCGTGCCAAAACGACGGGCAGATTGAATTTAGCCGCTTTTATTCAAACGGCAGCGCCGTTTACCAGTTGCATTGCCAAAACTGCCATGGCGCCAAAGGCGAAGGGCTGCAGGGGCTTATGCCTTCGCTTACAGATTCTGTATATCTGAAAAACAATAAAAACGCACTTGCCTGTATGCTTAACAATGGCTTAAAAGGAAAGGTAACCGTGTTAAATCAAGAATTTGAAAGCGAAATGCCCCCCAGCAACCTCTCTCCGCTCGAAATTGCGCAGGTGCTTACTTATATTAACAACTCCTTTGGTAATAAGCTGGGCACTTTTAATACCGAAAAGGTAAACGCTGATTTAGCTAAATGCAAATAATTATCCCTACCTTAATGGTCTTCAATTAGCAAATGGCGAATTTCTTCAATCCAGCTTCGTTAACCAGGGTATTTGAGTTAAAAGCTCCGATCCAGGCTGTAACCGGCCATATTTCGCGTACTACACCCACCGGTTTTTCGGTTACGCGGCTATCCAATTTCGAGTTTATATTTCTTTCAGACCTTTCATTAGGCACCTTGATAAAAAATGGCAAACCACCTGCCGTTAATGGCATACAAACCCGGGTTGTGCTAACCCAAGTCGGCAAAAATACGGCAGTAACTTTTACAACTAAACGAAGGTTTGAGCTAATTTTAACGTTGGGAGCCTGGGTGTTAATTACCCTCTTTCAGGTGGTCGGCAAACAAGCTATACCCATTTGGGTTACCGCCGCATTTTTCCCCGGCGTGCTGATTTTCTTCTTCCTGCTCTATCGAATACAGGAGAACGTGCTGCAATCTAAGGCCGAAGCCTATTTAAAACAGCTTTAATTAAAATCTGCTACCTTTGTACTGCAAAACGTTCTATCGCTGGTCGCTTACGGGTGATCGGAGGAAAGTCCGGGCAACACAGAGCATCCTGCTTCCTAACGGGAAGGCGCCGGCAGCCGGCGACAG
>JBDUDE010000565.1:0-7783 GCA_040003105.1 Mucilaginibacter sp.
GGCGCTGAGGAACTTGCCCAAATGAAAAAAGGTGTGGGCCTGGTAAACATATCACGCGGCGGTTTAATTGACGAACTAGCTTTGGTTGATGCCTTAAACAGCGGCCAGGTATCATTTGCAGCGCTTGATGTTTTTGACAATGAACCAACCCCTCGCGAAGAGATAATTAAACACCCTAAAATATCATTAACCCCGCATATCGGTGCTGCCACCAACGAAGCGCAGGAGCGTATTGGCGTGGAGTTGGCGAGCTTGATAATTGGGCACTTTAATAAATAATCGGCGCTAATTGAGCAGACACTAATTTTCACGAATTAAGTCGAATTACACGAATTTGAATGGCACAAATTGATTGATTTCGGTTTGTGCCTTTTATTTGTCCGTAACTTTAAAAAAGTTTGACAAAAAAGGGGTTAAAGGTTATAACTCACTCCCTTTTCCGGTATCGTCACTACATAGCCCTCACTCTCCACCGCTTCCGCAAAAGCCTGCATACTCGACGCCTCGCCATGCACCAGGAATACGTTTTTAAGCTTCGTTTTATCTTGTTGTTTTACTACACCTAAAAGGTCCTCATGGTCGCCATGGGCGCTGAGTACATCGGTTTGCTTAATCGTGGCATACACCGCCAAATCGCGGTCTTTTATATGGACAATGGAGTCCCCGCGCAATAAACGGTGCCCCAGCGTTCCTTTGGCGCAATAACCTATAAACAATATGGTGCAATAATAATTTTGAATGTTATAAAACAGATGGTCCTGTATGCGGCCGCCCTCAAGCATCCCGGCTGATGAAATAATAATGCAAGGCTCATAATAATTGGATACCTGCCGGCTGTCCTTCAACGATTCAATGTATTCGAGGTTCTCAAACTCGAACTCATCACCTTTCTTTTGATAAAACTCCTGCGCTTCCTGGTTTACGAGGTTATGATACTTGCGGAATATCTGTGTAGCCCGTGTGGCCATTGGACTGTCAACAAACACCTTAACCGGTGGCAATAAGCCGCTGCTGAATATTTTATTTAACGAATAAACCAATGATTGGGTACGTCCGATGCTGAACGCCGGAATAATCAACCGGCCCTGCTCTTTTACGCAAGCTTTTTCAATAGTTTCAACCAGTGCCTGTTCAACAGTTTTATCTTTGGTGTGCATCCGGCCGCCGTACGTGCTTTCGGTTACCAGGTAATCAACAGGTGGAAGTTCCTGCGGATCATCAAGTACAGGGTAATTCTTGCGACCAATATCACCGGTAAATGCAATCGATTTTTCAACCCCGCTTTCGGTCACCTTAAAAATTGCGGCAGCAGCACCCAGTAAATGTCCTACGGGAATAAAGGTAAGTTCTATATCGCCATTAATACGGAACCGCCTGTTAAAGCCGATGGTCACAAACCGGTCGACGGTATCCATCACATGCTTTTGCAGGTAAAGCGGTTGCGCGCCGGTATTAAATTTACCTTTGCCTCTGCGGTGGTGCTTTCGGCCTTTATCGGCCTTATGCATAAAAATATTTACCGAATCGAGCAGTAATAGTTCCGTTAAATCTGCAGTAGGCGGGGTGCACAATACCTGGCCGTTAAAGCCAAGCCGCACCAGTGTAGGCAAGTTACCCGAGTGGTCGATATGCGCATGGGTTAATACAACAACGTCTATCTCTTCCGGTCTGAAGGGGAAATTTTCGTTTGCCTGTATATTGTGCTCCTTTTCGTAGTCAAGCCCGCAATCTATCAATATTTTAAACTGGCCCACCTGCAATAAATGCATGCTCCCTGTTACCTGCCGCGCCGCGCCGTATATAGTTAAATTCATCTCTTTTGTTACTGTTCATTGGTTCACTGGTTCATTTGTTCATTGGTATCGCTTTGTTAAACCAGTCGGTTTAGATGTTATCGCTATACACCAATGAACTAATGAACTATTGAACCAATGAACTAATTGCAAACTTATTATTATTGTTGTAACATTTTATCCTGAAATGGCATTATAGGCAAAGTTTTTGCTTAGCTTACATTGATTTGATAAATTAACTTATTTCATTAAAAATTAAGCAATAGCCATGATTAAACAGACAACCTACCACCTGGATACAATTGACGGTACTGTGTCAATTACCATTACACCCATTAACGAACTTTTGCCCAGTGGAGATTATTATAAAACAGGTGTGTATAAATTAACCAACGGCGTGGTTGGAATGGGGGAAATTATTTTTGATGAAACCATGACCGACTGGGAATACAACGGTATGGATGAGCTTACCTGGGAGGAAGCCGCCGAAGTAGCTGGTTATATAAAAAACTACAAGGATCCAGCAGCAGCAGACCCCGATTTGCTGCAATCGCCGGAATAATTGTTAAAAGAACAATAATAATTGTCCTTTAGGTTGGATATACAAGATTAGTGGTTAAATTTAGCATCCGATTTTATTAACCACGGAGATACAGAGAAAGCACAGAGTACGCTGAGTTTTTAAAAAGATTTTTTTATTCTATCTCCGAATCGTCTGTGAATCCTCCGCGTCTTTGTGGTTAAGAATTCGCTAACCAAATTTCACCATGTCTAAAAAAATCCTGCTGCTTAACCTATTGCTTTTAATCTGCATAAAAGCTTTTTCTCAAAATTCCGGAACTACTTTATTTGATGACAACTGGAGGTTCTACCGTGGCGGTGCATCAAACGCTGAAAATCAAAGTTACGACGATTCCAAATGGCGTATGGTAGATTTACCGCATGATTGGAGCATAGAGAACCTACCGGGTTTACAGTCGCCTTTTACTCAAAATGCTATAAGCCAGACGGGTGGGGGTTATACGGTTGGCGGCACAGCGTGGTACCGCAAAACGTTTAATGTACCAGCCGCGCAAAAAAGCAAGCGTATTATCATACAGTTTGATGGCGTGTACATGAATGCTGCCGTGTTTATCAACGGCCATAATATCGGCACGCATCCTTACGGCTACACCGGCTTTTGGTTTGATTTAACGGATAATATAAATTTTGGCGGCAAAAATATTATTGCTGTTGAGGTAAAAAATGAAGGGCAAAATAGCCGCTGGTACTCAGGTTCGGGCATTTACAGGCATGTTTGGATGCAGGTTGCAGAACCGGTTCACATTGCGCAATGGGGAACTTATGTCACAACTCCGGAGATTAGCGTAACATCGGCGAAAGTCAATGTCAAAACAAGAATTGTAAACGAAAGTAAAGCCGATCAAAAAGTTAAGGTTATTACAAAGATACTTGATCCGCAAAACAAGGAAGTCGCATCATCGCAAAGCGACGAATTGATAAGCGCTGGCTCATCAAATGAGTTTAAAAAAGATATCGATGTGGCCACGCCTGCGGTATGGTCCTGTGGATCGCCATCGTTATACAACGCAATTACCCAGGTTTATATCAACGGGCTGCTGACAGATGAAGAACGCACTACTTTTGGTATCCGCAAAATATCATTCGATACCGAAAATGGTTTCCAGCTTAACGGTAAAACGGTGAAGCTAAAGGGTGGATGCGTACACAACGATAATGGCCCTCTTGGCTCAAGAACCTATGACCGTGCCGAGGAACGCCGTGTGGAGATATTAAAAGCCAGCGGTTATAACGCCGTCCGTTGCGCCCACAACCCACCAAGCCCCGCCTTTTTGGACGCCTGTGATCGCCTCGGCATGCTTGTAATTGATGAGTCTTTTGATTGCTGGAAATATGGCAAAAATCCATACGATTATCACTTATACTTCGCCGACTGGTGGAAGAAAGACATCGAAAGCATGGTATTGCGCGACAGGAACCATCCCGGAATAATTATGTGGAGCATCGGCAACGAAGTCCCCGAAAAAGGAACGGCTGAAGGAGCTGACGAAGCAGGTCAATTGGCAAATTATGTCCGGTCTTTAGACCCAACGCGGCCTGTAACTTCGGCTGTAGACGACGTTAATCCGGCTAAAGATCCCTTTTTTGCCAAACTTGATGTAAGTGGTTACAATTACCCGGTTAGAAATTATGGACACGATGGAAATACCTACGAAACTGATCATAAACGCGTACCCGGCAGGGTTATGTTTTGTACCGAATCGTTCGCCATGGAAGCATTCGGCAGCTGGATGGAAGTGGTTGACCATCCCTACGTTTTGGGCGACTTTGTGTGGACATCGTTCGATTATATTGGCGAGGCAAGTATTGGTTGGTTAGGGTACCCGGTGGGCATCAGCTTTTATCCATGGAATTTGGCTTATTGCGGCGATATTGACATTTGCGGATGGAAACGTGCCCAATCCTACTACCGTGATGCACTTTGGAAAGAAAACCAGCTTTCGATATTTGTGCAATCCCCCAAACCATCTTTCGCCTTAAATAATAAAACTGCCGATTGGTCCAAATGGAACTGGCACGATGTGGTAGCCGGTTGGAATTGGGCAGGCTATGAAAATAAACCGTTAACAATAAGTGTATATTCATCGTGCCCGCAGGTGGAGTTGTTTTTGAATAATAAATCATTAGGGAAGAAGGAAACCAGCCGCGCCACTAAATTTATGGCCACCTGGGACGTATCATACCAGGCCGGCGAGTTAAAAGCTATTGGCTATGATGGTGATAAGAAGGTAAATATCTCGGTGTTACGAACTGCTGCCACACCGGCTAAAATTAAGCTTACAGCCGACAAATCAAAGTTGAAGTCGAACAACCAGGACCTAAGCTACATTACTGTCGATCTTTTGGATGCGAAAGGCAACCTGAACCCGCGTGCAGATAATCTCCTTCATTTTAAGGTTGATGGGCCGGGCGAGATTGTGGCCGTGGGTAATGCTAACCCGGTAAGTGTAGAGAGCAACCAATTGCCGCAGCGTAAAGCCTGGCGCGGTAAATGTTTGGTTATCATAAAATCTACGCATAAAGCAGGGAATATAACATTAACGGCAAGTGCAGATAAGTTAACAGGCAAAAGCGTAATTTTGCATGTTGAATAATTAAAATACCCCTGCACAACATGGACGAAATAGAAAACTTTTCCGAAAAAATTCACGAACAAAGTAATGAGCATGCCCACCACGCATTATCAGAAGGTAAAGACAAGTGGGTGTTGTATGTTGCCCTTACCACCGCCGTATTTGCCGTATTGGCCGCTATTGCAGGGTTGATGGCTGGCTCACATGCCGACGAAGCGATGCTGACCCAAATGAAGGCTTCCGATAAATGGGCGTTTTACCAGGCCAAAGGCATTAAATCCGAGATATTGGTTACATCCAACAAATTATTGGTTGCTGTGGGCAAAGCGCCCGTAGTCGAAGACGCAGAGAAGGTAAAGGAAAACAAAACAGAGCAAGCCAAAATAATGGCCGAAGCCAGGGATTTTGAAAAAGAAAGCGGCGAGCATACCGCCAAACATTCGGTGCTGGCAAAGTGCGTCACCCTGTTCCAGGTGGCCATAGCCATTGGCGCCATATCCATCATCACCAAACGAAAAGCATTGTGGTGGGCAAGTATGGGCTTTGCAGCTATTGGGATTTTCTTTTTGGTGAGCGGGTTGTTGTAGCGGGTACACACTACAATCCGCTTCTAACGGTGTTTTATGGGCCGTAGGTACTACCGCTTTGTAGATATCAGAAATAAACGAATTTTTGCCGCATAGCGGCTACCCTTTGCACATTGATAGGTAGCGAACTTTTTTACACAGTACTTAATCGCGCCGACAAAACGTAGAAACCAAACGCTGGCCGAGGGTAACCTCTACGAGGCAAAAAACTGTTCTATTGTTTTTTCTACAAAGCGGTAGGCCCTACGGGCCAGACTTTAAAACGCACTAACTAATGGTTTAAACTAACGTCTGCCATCATTGGCGGTTGCCTGCGCTTTTATTCCGTATCTTTGCGCCAAATGATAAAACAAGCGCTCGAGAAGCTAAAAATTACCGAACTGAACCAAATGCAGCATGCTGCGCTTGAAGCTGCAAAAAAAGGCGATGTTCTGTTGCTATCGCCCACAGGGTCGGGTAAAACGCTTGGATTTTTATTGCCGCTATTAGGTTTGCTTGATGCAAAAGTTTCAACCGTACAGGCGCTGATTTTAGTGCCCTCGCGCGAGTTGGCTTTACAAATTGAACAGGTATTTAAAACCATCGGCAGCGGTTTTAAAGTGAATGTTTGCTATGGCGGTCACCCGGTAAAAATTGAGCGCAACAACCTGTCGCAACCGCCTGCGGTTTTAATCGGCACGCCGGGCAGGATTGGTCATCATTTGCGCCGGGAAAGTTTTACCACCGACACTATCAAGACGCTCATTTTAGATGAATTTGACAAAGCGCTCGAATTCGGTTTCCAGGAGGATATGACTTATATCATCAGGCAACTGGATCATCTAACCAAACGGATACTAACCTCAGCCACAAAAATGGATGAGATACCATCTTTTACAGGTATTCATAATCCTAAAGAAGTTAATTTTCTTCAAAATCAAACCAATGCGCCCGACCTTAAATTGAAGGCCGTTATTTCGCCTGCGGCAGATAAGCTGGATACGCTGTTTTCTCTGCTTTGCAAAATTGGGGATAAGGCCACCCTGGTGTTTTGTAACCACCGCGATGCTGTTGAGCGGATAAGTGACTTGCTGTGGGATAGGGGACTGGTGCACGATATCTTCCATGGGAAAATGGAGCAGGAAGACAGGGAACGTGCATTGTTGAAATTCAGAAACGGTAGCCACCGGCTTTTAATTACCACTGATTTGGCCTCACGCGGACTTGACATCCCCGAAATTGAATACGTGGTGCATTACCATTTACCGCATAACGAGGAGGCTTTTTTACACCGCAACGGCCGCACCGCCCGCATGAACGCCAAAGGCACAGCCTATTTAATTTTAACCGAAGACGAAAAGCTAACCTATCTTGATAAAGCGCCGGAGGTTGAAGTATTACCGGCAGATTTGAAGATTCCTAAACCGACACCCTGGGCTACCGTGTATATTGCTGCCGGTAAAAAGGATAAAGTAAACAAGGTGGACATTGTCGGTCTGATGTTGCAAAAAGGGGAGCTGGACAAAGACGACCTGGGTTTGATAGAGGTGTTGGATTATTCGTCGTATGCCGCCGTTAAACGCAACCGCATTGAACGCACCGTCAGCTTGCTAAAAGGCGAAAAGATTAAAAACAAAAAGGTTAAAATCGAAATTTCCGTATAATTACGTCATAATAAAAGATATATGAGCAACAACGATATCATGAAAAAGCTGCGGGTAGCTATGCATTTTACCGATGATGATATTATTAAGGTTTTAGAACTGGCCAACTTCCGCATTACCAGAACCGAACTTGGCGCCATCTTCCGCAAAGACGATCACCCCAACTTCAAACCCTGCGGCGACCAGATTTTGCGCAATTTTTTAAACGGATTGATAATTCACCAACGCGGGCCGAAGGAAGAAAAAGAAAGTCCTAAGTCGTGAGTTCTAAGTCTTAAGTCGAAAACGGGAACTGGAAAATAGTAGAGTGGTTATGAAACAATCCCCTAAAAAGGAGAAATAAAAAGAGCCTTACCTATCCGCTTTGCGAAAAAGCCAAACGCTAATGCGCTGTCTGTATTTGGAAGGATAATCCAATTACTTTAGATGAGTTACGAAAGAAAGCCTGGGGCGATAGGTTGTAGCCCGGAAAGTATTCTACAACTAATTCTCAATCAACTTCGCTTTACCACTTTTCAATAACTTCTGCTCTTCATCGCTAAATGGCACTCTGCCGCCAAAATCCTGCACCCAGTAATCTTCATATTTTGCTATACCAACCTCTT
>JBDUDE010000732.1:0-2337 GCA_040003105.1 Mucilaginibacter sp.
CTCAATCTTACCATTGCCACGCCACGGCCGCGTTTACCGCCAACAACAAATCCTGCGTTTATTAATTTAGGCACAATTACCACACCCTCGCATTCCGAGAGCAGGTTATGCGGGATACTTTCTTTTATCTTACCAAAATCTTTTAAAACGTTTGACGCAGCATGCAGGCGTTCGGTTTCTTTGCTGTTATCGGTAAAAGCCGAACTAATTATAAAAAAGAAGCTAAGTGCAAATGGCAGCACTAAAAATTTGATTGATTTCATGTTTTGTTTTTAAGCAGATTAAAATATTGCGCAAATATTATTGTTATAACCCTGAACTTTTAGCCTTGTTTCACCGGGATTAACGGATTTTACGGATGGATGACGTTTAATTTTCAAATCAACCCACCATCAAATCTTCAAATCAACATTATCTTTGCCCCCGATGGACAAGCAACAGGTATTTTCAATTAATAACGAACGGGCATTTAACAATGTTGCCCTGCAGGTTTTTAAATACCAGGCCAAAAACTGTAAAGTATATCGCGATTTCATTGCCGGACTAAACGTTAACCTTAAAAAGATTAACACCGTACAGCAAATACCCTTTTTACCTATTGAATTTTTTAAATCGCATAAAGTATTAAGCACAACGGCCCCTGATGATGTTACATTCACCAGTTCGGGTACTGCCGGTATCGTAACCAGCAGCCATATTGTAACCGATGTTAGCTGGTACACCGAAAGCTTCCGCGCTGCTTTTAAATTATTTTATGGCGATATTAAGGATTATACCATTCTGGCGTTGCTCCCGGCCTACCTTGAGCGCGAAGGGTCGTCGCTAATTTATATGGCCGATGATCTCATCAAACAGTCAAACAACCCCGATAGCGGCTTTTATTTGTATAACCACGAAGAGCTTTATCATCAGCTTAAAAAACAGCAGGCAGCGCAAAAACCAACACTGCTGTTAGGCGTTACCTTTGCTTTACTGGATTTTGTAGAAAAGTATACCCTGAACTTTCCAGAATTAATAGTGATGGAAACCGGCGGTATGAAAGGCCGGCGTAAAGAAATGATTCGCGAAGAGTTGCACAAGCAATTGTGCGACGGTTTCGGCGTTGATGCCATCCATTCGGAGTATGGGATGACCGAGCTTTTATCGCAGGCTTATTCAAAAGGCGATGGTATTTTTAATTGCCCGCCATGGATGAAAATCATCACCCGCGACGCCAACGACCCGCTGGATTTGCTGCAAAATGAAAAGGCAGGAGGCATTAACGTTATCGATTTGGCAAATATCAATTCCTGCTCGTTTTTAGCCACGCAGGATTTAGGGAAAGTTTATGCCGATGGCTCGTTTGAAGTGCTGGGTCGGTTTGATAATTCCGACATAAGAGGCTGTAATTTGCTGATTGCGTAGAATATCCATGCATTGATTAGCCGGCAGCACTTTTTTTGCTCCTTTAGGAGCATCATATTGGTAACAAAAAAATGATAGTGTCTTTTAGCGTGCCGTAGGTACGCAACCTATCCGCTATGCAATGGCGGTGTTACGTACCTACGGCGCGCGTATCACTTTTTATTAAATTTCTACCGATATTTCGCCCCTAACGGGGCGCGGGAAGGCCGAATAGAGCTACAAAAACTTAACTTACTACTAACATAATATTATTATTTTTGCACCATACTAAAGGTATTTACAATGATTGAGAAATTTTTGAACGAAGAGCAGGACCCCAAAGCGGTTGAGAAAATATACATGCGCCTTACCGACCTGCTTACCACCGGCGAAGAAATAATATACATTGCGGTTCAAAAAAAACCTATAGTTAACTTATTCCCTGATTGCATTGCATTAACCAGCAAACGTGTTTTGTTTTTTACCCCTGCAAACCTGGGGCTGTCGATAAAATTTGTTGATTTTGTTTGGAAAGATATTGTAGACGTTTATACCAAAGAAGAAATTATTGGCGCCATATTCAGCGTAAAAACTACCAACGGTGCCGAAATGGGTGTTGATTACCTGCCAAAGGTACAAGCCCGCAAACTATACCAATACGCCCAGGAACGTAAAGAAGCTGAACGTGAAGCCCGCCGCCTGCGCGACCTCGAAGATAAACGTGCCGAGAGCGGCGCTATGCAATTTGAGCACGCTTCGCAGTTATCGTCACAACATCCGGTTACACCTGTTGAGCCCATACCGCAACAGCAGGAACCTGTTCGCGTAGCAGAGCCGGCGCCAACTCCCGTTGCCCAGGCCCCAAAACCGGATGAACTTACGGAGAAGCTAAAAAAATTGAGGATGTTGTTTGATAATGGCCTTATCTCACAAGAAGAGTACAATCACAAGAAA
>JBDUDE010000507.1:0-2333 GCA_040003105.1 Mucilaginibacter sp.
GTTGCCTGAACCAGGATTTATGGATTTGAAAAACTAAAAAAAATGTCATTGCGAGCGAAGCGCGGTAACCTCGTCGCCAATGCTAGCGGACTATGCATGGCTACGAGATTGCTTCGTCGTTCCTCCTCGCAATGACAAAGCTCAAGTTACACCCTGTTTATCGATATATCTTCGTGAACTTCAACAGTTTTGCTCACAATGCTTTCTTTTTGTTCCATAACACCTTTCCAAAAACCGGCAGCTACAAGCCCGCCAAGTATTGGGGCAACTATAAATAGCCACAGCTGGTTAAGCGCTTTGCCGCCTGCAAATATTGCAGGGCCAAGGCTTCGGGCTGGGTTTACAGACGTACCTGTTATAGGAATAATTACCAAATGGATTAATACCAGTGATAAACCTATGGCCAGGCCTGCCATCGCAGGGTTTGCGCGTTTAGCGGTTGTGCCATAAATAACAATCAGGAACAGGAAGGTAAATACTGCCTCGGCTATAAATGCCGATTGGGTTGAATATTTACCCAAATAGCTTTCGCCCCATCCGTTAGCGCCCAACGCATATTCGCCCAGCGAAAAGCCTGGTTTGCCGGACAGTAACAAATACAATACGCCCGAAGCACAAATGGCGCCGATGCATTGTGAAATCACATAACCCACGCAATCTTTAACACTTAGCTTGCCGGCAGCCAGCATACTGATGGAAATAGCCGGGTTGATATGGCAACCGGAAATTGGCCCGATTGTATACGCCATAACAACAACGCTAACACCAAAAGCCAGCGAGATACCTAACAGGCCGATACCCGAAGGTGGAATTCCAGGGTCGGAAGCGCCTGCAATAACCGCCGCGCCGCACCCGAACAGTACAAGGCAAAATGTGCCGATGAGTTCGGCTACGTACTTGGTTGAAGATTTAGTTTCCATAATTTATCAAAAGATTAGGTGATTAATTGACTAAATATAGAAAACTAATTTTCAAATATGAATGCGCGGCGCTAAATAAAATATCAGGTAAACAATATGGTAAAGTCGGTTTTCTTAGGAGTTACGGTTTTTAATGAAAACTCAAAACCATGGTTTACCAATATTTCACGCACAAGGGTGAGCCCTATACCCTGCCCATCTTTCCTGGTGCTAAAAAATGGCGAGAATAAATTGGCCGTTTGTTCCGCGTTAATTCCCGGGCCGGTATCTGAAATAGTAAGTCCGTTTTTATAGGGGGTAGTGATTACGGTTATCGTTCCGTCTTTGTCAATTGCCTCGATGGCATTTTTTACAATATTGATTAACACCTGCTCCATTTGCTGTTCATCGGCCATAATTTTCAACGGGCCGTCCGCCAGTTTTAAGTTAAATTCGATGTTGTTCTCTTTAGCCTTACCCCCCATCAGTATCACGACGGAATTTAACAATTGATGCACATCAATAGGTTGTTTGTTGGGCGGCGGCAGCTTTACCAAATCGGCAAAATTGCGCATAAAAAGGTTCAGGTTCTGGTTCCTGTCCATGGCAACCTGTAGCGCATCCTTCAGTACATTAAACTGGTGGCCTTCCCAAAGTTTATCAGTTTTTAAAGCCGACTGCATGATAGAATTAACAGGGCCGACTGTATTGTTTACCTCGTGCGCCATCATGCGTATCACTTTACCATATACATTTTTTTCGGCGGCAACAATCTCGGCTGTCAAATCCTCAATCATGATAAAATGCCGGGAAAACCCGCGGTCGACAAAATGCGACTTTTGCAATTTATAGGTATTGATGCCATCCGACTTAACCATCGCTGTCTCCCCCGATTTTAACAGCTTGATTTGTTGAAGCAAGGAATGTTCCTGCCTGTCAACCGGATAATTGAGCACCTCTTTTGCTTCGATGCCCAAAATCTGTAGCGCTTTGGGATTTATCTGCTGCACATTATCGTCAAAATCCAAAATAACTATACCGGTAGGCGACGTAAATATCAGCTTCTCTAAAAAAAAATGCTGTTGCTCCTGCCGGGTGCGCTCCATACGCAACTCGTCCATCATCTGGTTATAAACATCAATCAACTGGTCAATCTCGTGTTTGCCGGTTGAAAGGAATTTTACGTTAAAATCACGGTCTTTAATGGCATCAACCCCCTGCATCAGGGTTTTTAACGGCTGTATCAATTGCCTGTATAATTGAATGGCAATTACGATAGATATGATTACAAATACTTCGGATGCAATAAACCAGACCTTATCCTTAAAAATAAACCAGGTAAGCGTAAGCGCCACCAGGTGTATAATAACCACGAATAAAATATACTTAGTCCTCAGCTTCATCGTAAGGGATTTGGTATTTATCCAGCCGGCG
>JBDUDE010000946.1:0-2328 GCA_040003105.1 Mucilaginibacter sp.
AACAGGATGAATGCTGCAATCAGCCACAATACATTGAGCAGTTGATGACTGATTGTTTTGTTGCTGTAATCGCCCGTCTGGGTATCAAAATGCACCGCAGTTAAGGGCTGTATAATGTGGCTGTCTTTATTTGTGCCGGATTTTACCTTTGCCGAGTAAGCCTTTAGTTGCAGATTAAAGTTATCGGCGGTGACATTTGGCGGCAACAAAACGTAGCAACCGAAGTCGCCTACCGTGGTATTCCATTCGGCAGATTTTGTTAAAAAGTCTCCGGTAAACCCGGTCCCAAAGCTCACAACAACTTTTAGCTGAAAATCGGTATTTGCCGGGATAGTGGCCAAAACGCCTGAAACTTTCAATACATCAGTGCCGTGCTCGAACATGAATCCGCCCATCTGCAGCTTAATAGTTTTACCCATCGCTGTTTTCCAGTCGCCAAAATATTTCTCTGCTGTCTCTTTTGTAAGCATTACGTTATTTGGGTCTTTTAATGACTCATACGAACCGGCAAGCAGGGGAAAGTCGAACATTTTAAAGAATGATGGAGACATATAAAATAAGCCCCGCTGTTCTTTAAATACCTTTTGTGTATTTCCCTCATTATTCAATATAAACAGCTGGTCATTCTGGCTTGCAAAAATTGGAGCCACTTCTATTTGAGGAAAAGCAGTTTTCAATCCTACAGGCAATGGAAAAGGAAGGTCCTTTCCATACGAAATATCTCCTGTTTCCGCATGGTGATATTCGGTTAACGCGCGATAGATGCGATCTTTCTTTGAATGAAAACTATCGAAGCTTGTTTGAAATTGTATAATGATAAAGATCACCATACAAACGGCAATGCCAACAGCCAGGCCGGTAACATTAATAACGGCATAGCTTTTATTGCGTGTAAGGTTGCGCCAGGCTATTTTGAAATAATTTTTAAACATATAGTTGCGGGTTAATTTGCCATAAGACCACCAGGGAGCGGTTTCACGATGCAATATTACCGGCGCAAATTGGGAATGGCTGCCCAAATTATAAGATGGGTGCTCTTTTTTCAGATCATTTTTATATTCCAGCGGGCTTTTCCCGGTCATTTGTTTGAAAATGCGATTAAAGGTGCTTTGAGAGTTGAACCCCGATTCATACGCAATACCCAGCAGCGTGATATGGTCAAAAGCAGGGTCCTGCATTTTCTGAACCACATCGGCAACGCGGTACTCATTGATGAAATCATTGAAGCTTTTTTTGAGGACTGTATTAATGATCCGGGATAACTCATGGGGACCCAGCTCAAGCTTATCAGCCAGCGAGTTTAAACTGAGTTCCGGGTCCTGGTAATAAAGGCCGGCCTTCACGGCTTTCTTCAGCCATGTGCTTTTCTGCTTCATTCCCGCAGGAAGCTGCGGCTTTAAAAATGAAGAGGCTTCAGCCGGCGCGCCGCCCTCCTTTCTTAAAAACGCTATGGCCCCCATACAGATGATCATTGCCGCTAAAACGAGATACAAAGGATGGTAAACATGTATACTTAGCTGGTAAAAATAGTCAGCGGCGGTAAAAGGTATCCATATTAACCATAACAAGGCAAAGGTTTTTAGCAAGTTATGCAACCATCGCAACTCGTACCTGCTCCGGTCGCTCCCATTATTAAACTTCAACCGCTGGTAAAAGCGTTCTATCAGCCTGTGCGATAAATAAAGGTAAATTATCACCGAAACAAACGCCAGTAAATGCAATACCGGGTTCAATTGCTGAAAGGTCAGTGTATTATAAGTAGGCACGCCTGTTTTTATACTATCCCTAATTTCCAATGCCCGGGCACCCAATTCCAGCATCAATGGACTAAAATGCAACAGATCCTTTGCCCGGAATTTATATTCCGGCCGGGTTATTTTAAGCGCATAAAAATAGAGCAGGGGGCCAAGCGCCAGCGAAAATTGCAGCGGCAGGCGGCTCCAATTAGGAAAGTAAGCCGACAGCCCTATGTCGATACCCAATAGCCTCGCTATCCACAAAACAACAGTAACCATTGCCAGGGCCAAAAACCGGTTTGCGGCCCGGTTTGGCTTTTTGGCGAACCCTAAAAAAACAGCAATAGTGAGTGCGATAAAGATCGTTCCGAAGAAAGCCAGGTCGTAGGTATTAATATGGAAAGTGTATGTGTTCAATTGAAATATTTAAGCTCAATAGCTGTTCCAAACTTATAACTTATTGATAATTAAAAAAGTATACATAATAAAATATGTGCGCTGTAACGAAAGCGGGCATTGGGCGTACGTTTTTGGGGTAAAATGCATTTGCTCCAGGGGGCTGCAAGCGTTCCATTTTTCCACTTATCCGTAT
>JBDUDE010000268.1:0-7748 GCA_040003105.1 Mucilaginibacter sp.
TATGCGCAACCCTGACAAAATACTAACCCGGCAAACCATCGCCAACAAGGTTTGGGGTATTGATTTTGATACCGGCACCAACGTGGTTGATGTGTACATGAACTACCTGCGCAATAAAATTGAAAAGGGCTTTACCGGCAAATACATACACACCGTTATTGGCAAAGGCTACATATTTAAAACAGAACCGGAATAAGTGAAAATAAAAAATCGTTTGTCGCTGTATTTTGCGCTGCTGGGCTCGGGCGTGTTGCTTGTGGTGCTGTCGGCTATTTATGTGTCGTTTTACTCGTATATCCGCAGCGACTTTTTTAGTCACCTGAACGACAGGGCGAACGTAGCTGCCCAGCTTTACCTAAAGGCCGACGAAATTACGCCGGACTCACTAAGCAAAGTACGCAACCGTTACCTTAAAAACCTGCCCGGCGAAGTGGTGCGCCTGTACGACAGCCGGAACACTGCTGCGTTTATAAACGACCCAAAACAACATTGGCGCCGCTCGACGATTGAGTTGGTTCGGCGGCACAAATACCTGCAATACAGTGATAAAGAAAACCAGGTTGTGGGGATTTATTATAAGGACAACCAAGGCAATTTTGTGATATTGGTTTCGGCGCAGGACTTTGAAGGCGGCCGGCGATTGCGGGATATGCTGCAAACCATGATAGTTGTTTTTATTGTGGTTGGGGCATTGCTGTATTTTATAAGCCGGTTGCTGGCTACTAAAGCGCTGTCGCCGATAAATGACGTGGTAAAACAAATGCAGCTGATAAAGGCTACCAACCTGAACATGCGGGTTGACGAGGGCAACGGTAGGGACGAGATAAGCGAACTTGCCCGCAATTTTAATCGTCTGTTGGCTCATCTTGAAAATGCTTTTGAGCTGCAAAAAACCTATGTAACCAATGCATCGCATGAGTTGCGGACACCTATAACCACCATAATTGGCGAGGTTGAGCTGGCATTGAACAAGGAGCGCGGGGTCGAAGATAATAAGCAAACGCTGCAAGTGGTTTTAGAAGAATCGGAACGGTTGCGCGATACGGTGACCGGGCTGATGGAACTGGCACAAGTGGATATGGACTATACGGCTGCCGAGCTGACGCCCGTGCGGATGGACGAACTGCTTTGGGAGGTGCACGAGTTTTGGACCAATAAATACGGCCCGGGCCTTTTAAAAATAAACATATTGAGCCTGCCCGAAAATGAGGCCTTATTAAACGTGCCGGCAAACCGGCAATTGATGTTTATTGCCTTAAATAACTTAATCGGTAATGCCTTTAAATTCTCAGGCCAAAAAAAGGTGACCTGTAACTTTTATGCTGACGAACACCTGGTGAGTATGCAGATTATCGACTCTGGGATAGGCATACCTGACGATGATATCGATAAGGTTATCAAATCGTTTTACCGAAGTCATAATGCGCGTAATTTTGCCGGCACGGGGGTTGGGCTGTATGTTACACAAAAGATAATTCAGCTGTTTAACGGCTCGTTGAGCATTCAATCAACCGAGGGTGCGGGTACGACTATGACGGTGGATTTTTTGAAAGGTGGACAGGAAAGTGCTGCTTAGATCTTAAAGAGGCAAAACACAGCAAGATAAAAAAAGCATCGCAGCACTAAATACAAGTGTGTGTTTTTAATGGTGAACCAGGCGATTCAATACAAAAGATTTCTTCTATCTTTATTTACAAATCTCCAATATGGCCTTTCCTATTTCTGTATCCTATACTAAACGATTAAAGGCAACAATAACATCTGACAACCAACAACAAATACTCAATTTTATTGGGGAATCTATATTAAAAGATAAGGCAGATAACGTAGTTGTAGAAGAAAAATATGTTAAATATAGAGGCTCAACATCTGCTTGGCGAGGATCATTGTTCGGAAGTGTCGACAATGGTGTTTTTACATTAATTTATAAAAGTGATGGCTGGTGGTTAAATTATCAAATCCAGATGCGTAGGCTATTTTTCGGCGCGGCAATATTATCAGGTATCATGGGCGTTTTTTGCATGGCAAATAACGGGCCATGGTGGGTAGGCATAGCAGCGTTTCTATGGTTTTGCGGCGCTAATTGGATCATCAATTTAATTAGACACGAAAGTGTCGCAACTACTATGGCTGTGGAGATTGATGAATTGATATGCGGAAAAACAGAGTTACCTGAACAGGATAAAATGACGGGGGAACTTAAGAGCTGGTTTTAATTACAAAAACAGTTTAGACACTTATTGGTTACGATTTTCCATAGTCTCGATAAACATCTTCGAGAATTGAGGGTTGAAACACCCAAGGTTTTAAACCCATCGCTATGAGGAAGCCGCGTTTATATTTTAAAGCGATTTTTTGCGACTCACCCAAATTCTAATCCCATTCTAATTTCGCGCTGCAATTCTCGACTTAATTTTGGGCCTCTGAAATTGAGACAATGGGATTGAGAACTGCTGCCATACTACTATTCTGCTTATTTACTTTTACCGCGAACGCCCAGACAGACACGATAAAACTAACTTTTCCGGATGCTGAAAAGCAATTCCTCGAAAATAACTTCGCCCTGCTTGCGCAAAAATATAATGTGGAGTCGACCAAAGCCCTGGTTGACCAGGCTGCGCTTTGGGATAATCCTGTGCTAAGCACCGACCAGAATATTTACGACAGCGGCAGCAAGAAATTCTTTTATCATAATGAAAGTCGTGGGTTAGGCCAGGTGTTTGTGCAGCTGAGCCAGGTGTTTAAAACAGCCGGTAAGCGCGGCAAACAAATACAAGTCGCTAAAGATAATGCCAAAGTGCAGGAAGCCGAATTTAACGACCTGATGCGCAACCTGCGCTATAATTTACAGCTTGATTTTGGTCAATTGGCCACCCTGCTCGACCAGGCTGCAGTTTACCGCAACGAGATAGAAGCTGCAACAAATTTGGTTAATGGTATCCAAAAATCGTACGATGCAGGCAATACGTCGATGAAGGACCTTATCCGCCTTAAGGCCTTGCTGTTTGGTCTGCAAAACGACATGACCGACAATGCACGCCAAATAAACGACTTGCAAACAGAACTGAAAACACTTATCCAGGCTAAAGAAACTGCGTTTGTGGTGCCTATGACGGGTGATTTGCCAATCCAGTCGACGGATTTAAATATCGCATCCTTGATAGAACAGGCAAAAGCAAACCGCGCCGACTATTTATCAAACCAATACCAGCTGGCATCCGCACAACATAACCTCAGCTTGCAAAAAGCTATGGCTGCTCCAGATATTACCATTGGCGCATCGTACGATAAAAACAGCAGTTACGCACAGAATTACTATGGTTTGCAAATAGGCTTGCCGCTGCCCTTTTTTAATCGTAACCAGGGTAATATTAAATCGGCACGTTTTAGCCAGATGAGCCAGGAAAATACAGTGAAAGACAGCGAAGCAAAGTTGAAAAACGATGTGGTAGCTGCGGTTAACGAGTATAACCTCAATCAGCAGTTATTCAGCACCCAGCAGCAGGAATTTAACGGCCAATATGATACACTTTTTAAAAATATGCTGAAAGGATTTAAAGACCGCCAGGTAAGCCTGGTCGAGTTTGTCGACTTTTTTGACACTTATAAAGACACCAAACTAAAAATGTTACAACAACGGTATAACCTGCAAAAGGCGATCGCCGATTTAAACTTTGCCACCGGGACAACAATAATTAAACCTTGATATTAATACCCCTTAATATATATATGATAACTAAACATCAAGTATCTGCAATTTGCCTTTCCGCCGTTTTATTTTTAGCCGCCTGCAAGGGTAAGGTTGAGCAGGCGGCGGAAAGCAAGCAGGTATGCATTAGCGACACATTAGAAAAAATTATAACGATAGATACCGCCAAAGTTACCACCATGAAAAACGAGCTGAACCTATCGGGAGAGGTGGCGAATGATGATAACAAGGTGGTAAAGGTGTTCCCGTTTAGCAGCGGGCAGGTAGTAGAAGTTAAAGTGTCCATTGGCGATAAAGTGAGCAAGGGCCAAATTCTCGCCACAATGCGCAGCGCCGATATTGCAGGTAACTATACCGACTTGTCGTCCACCCAATCGGATATTTCGGTAACTAAACGCCAGTTGGAGCAGGCCGAATACCTGTACAAAAGCGGCATCGCCAGCGAGCGGGATTATACCGAAGCTAAAGAAAATTACAACAAAGCAGTGGCGGCCAATACTAAGGTAAAATCGCAGCTGTCTATAAACGGCGGCGGCAATACCAGCGCTAACGGCATGCTGATTATTAAAGCACCGCAAAGCGGGTACATTGTCGAAAAAAATATAACCTCGGGCAGCTTTATCCGCCAAGATAATGGTGGAAGCATGTTTACCATATCCGATTTAAAGGACGTCTGGATTTGGGCCAACGTGTTTGAATCCGACATCAGCAAGGTAAAAACAGGCTACACGGCAAAGGTTACCACACTTGCCTATCCTGATAAAGTATTTACCGGTAAAGTAAATGAAATAAGCTCGGTGCTTGACCCGGATAACAAGGTGATGAAAATAAAAATCGTCCTGCCTAACCCGGATATGCTGTTGAAGCCCCAGATGTTTACCAACGTGGTGATCACCAACAGCGAAAACGCGCAGTCGGTTTCGGTGCCGGCAAAGGCTATTGTTTTTGATAACAGCAAAAACTTCGTGGTGATTTATAACGGCAAATGCAATTTAAAGGTGCAGGAGGTAAGCATTATAAAAACGGTTGATGATGTAGCCTACATAGGCGCGGGACTACGACCGGGCGATAAGGTGATATCAAAAAACCAGTTGCTGCTGTATGATGCCATTACCGGCAATTAACCTGGCAGCTTTTACTCATCGTTATTCACCAATTACATGCTAAGGAATGAACAAGTTCATCAAAAATATTATCTATTTTTCGCTAAGGCACCGCTACTTTGTGTTTTTTATGACCGCCGTTTTGGTGGTGTTAGGCGTTTGGAGCTATACCAATACCCCTATTGAGACGTTCCCGGATGTCACCAATACACAAATTATTATTATAGCCCAATGGCCGGGCCGCAGCGCCGAGGAGGTAGAGAAATTCATTACCATACCGATTGAAACGGTGCTCAACTCAGTGCAAAAAAAATCGAACCTGCGTACCACATCGGCTTTTGGACTATCATATACCCGTATAATTTTTGATGACGATGTTGACGATGCTTTTGCACGCCAACAGGTACTTAGCCGCCTTGCAAATGCCGATTTACCCGATGGTGTTAAACCCGAAATTGAACCGCCTTATGGCCCAACCGGCGAAATATACCGCTACACACTGAAAAGTAAAACCGCATCGCTACACGAGCTTACCGCCTTGCAGGATTGGGTGCTCGACCGTCAGTTTAAATCTGTCCCCGGCGTGGCCGATGTGAATAGTTTTGGTGGAGAGGAAAAAGCTTACGAGGTGAGTGTTAACCCGGCACTGCTGCAAAAGTATGGGCTTACATCGTTGGATGTGTACAACGCTGTAAACCGCAGTAACATTAACGTGGGTGGCGATGTAATTGAGAAAAACGACCAGGCTTACGTAGTGCGGGGCATAGGGCTTATCAACAATATTAATGAGATGCAAAACATCATCATTAAAAATGTAAACAACGTGCCGATACTAACCCGCGATGTTGCGGAGATAAAAGAGGCCGGTTTACCAAGATTAGGCCAGGTGAGCCGCGATAAGCAAAAGGACGTTATTGAAGGCATTGTGGTAATGCGCAAAGGCGAAAACCCTGCTGAAGTGCTCGACCGTGTGCGTGCTAAAGTAAAAGAACTGAACGACAATGTACTGCCCAAAAGCGTAAAAATTGATACGTTTTACGACCGTACCAACCTGATGGACTATTGTACTGAAACAGTGATTCATAACCTGCTTGAGGGTATAGTGCTGGTGACCGTAATCGTGTTTTTATTTATGGCCGACTGGCGCACTACCCTGATAGTGGCAGTTATTATCCCGCTGTCGCTGCTGTTTGCTTTTATTTGTATGCGGATAAAGGGCATGAGCGCCAACCTGCTATCGATGGGGGCGGTGGACTTTGGGATTATTATAGACGGCGCGGTGGTGATGGTTGAAGGGATATTTGTGGCGCTCGATTATAAAGCCAAAGAAGTTGGGATGCCTAAGTTTAACAACCTGGCAAAGCTGGGCCTGTTTAAAAATGTAGGGGCGGAAATGGGGAAGGCTATCTTTTTCTCAAAGCTGATTATCATCACCTGCCTGATACCCATTTTCGCGTTCCAAAAAGTAGAGGGGAAAATGTTTTCGCCGTTGGCTTACACTTTGGGCTTTGCCTTACTGGGCGCATTGATGTTTACGCTGACGCTGGTGCCTGCCCTATCCAGTATATTACTTAACAAAAACGTAAAGGAAAAACACAACCCGGTAGTTGGTTTTTTTGAGAACGGCATCCGCCGGATGTTCAGTTTTACCTATAAATTTCCGAAAGCCAGCATATTGATAGCGGTGATATTTATGTCGCTCACCTTTTTATCAGCTAAATTTTTAGGCACCGAGTTTTTGCCCGATTTGAACGAGGGTGCGTTGTGGGTAGAGGCTAAACTACCTATGAGCGTATCCTTGTCCGAAGC
Source organism: Mucilaginibacter sp. (assembly GCA_040003105.1). Lineage (GTDB taxonomy): Bacteria > Bacteroidota > Bacteroidia > Sphingobacteriales > Sphingobacteriaceae > Mucilaginibacter. The sequence continues at coordinate 6,622 of JBDUDE010000268.1, forward strand.
AGAAAGCATCAACCAAAAAATGATGCAGATTATTGCCAAATTTCCTGAAGTGAAGCAAACGCTGGCACAAGTTGGCCGAACCAACGATGGCACCGACCCCAAGGGCTTTCGTGATGTGCAGATACAGGTTGATTTGAAAGACAAAAAACAATGGCCCGGGGGACTATCAGAAGATGAGCTGATTGACCAGATGGATGCACAATTGAAAAAGATACCCGGTGCGGTGTTCAACTACTCGCAGCCGATACGCGATAACGTTGAGGAAGCTGTAGCAGGCGTAAATGCTTCACTGGCGGTAAAGGTATTCGGTGCGGATTTTAAAGTGCTTGATCAAAAGGCCAATGAGGTACTGAACGTACTTAAAACCGTGCCGGGCGTTGACGACCTTGGTGTGTTTCGCAACCTGGGGCAGCCGGAATTCAGGATTGAGCTCGACCAGCGAAAAATGGCCTTATACGGCGTTGCCACTGCCGATGCCAATGCGGTAATTGAAATGGCCATTGGCGGCAAGGCAGCCACAGAACTTTATGAGGGCGAGCGCCATTTTGACATCAGGATACGCTACCAAAAAGGCTACCGCGATACCCAGGAGAAAATTGAAAACCTGATGGTGCCAACACTCAATGGCTCTAAAATTGCTATAAAGGAAATTGCCGATATAAAAACTTCAACAGGCCCGGCCTTTATTTACCGCGATAATAACACGCGTTACATAGCCGTAAAATTCTCGAACCGTGGCCGCGATTTAGGCAGCACCATTGCCGAGGCACAGCAGAAAGTAGCCGAAATGGTAAAACTTGGCCAGGGCTATTCCATAACCTGGGCCGGCGAGTTCGAAAACCAGACCCGCGCATCGAAAACGCTGTCGCGCGTAGTGCCTGTTTGTTTGCTGGTAATCTTCCTGATATTATTTGTGATGTTCGGGAATGTGAAGGATGCCACGTTGGTTATTTTAAACGTGCCTTTTGCGTTAATCGGCGGGATTTTGGCCTTGCACCTTACAGGGATCAATTTCAGTATTTCGGCGGGTATCGGGTTCATCGCCTTGTTTGGCGTGTGTATCCAAAACGGGGTAATCCTTATTTCGGTATTCAAGAAAAACCACGACGCCGGCATGCACCTGGATG
>JBDUDE010000888.1:0-2325 GCA_040003105.1 Mucilaginibacter sp.
TATCCCATTTTTCGAAAGTTTACAAGCAAAAGTTTGGCGTTTCGCCTAAGAATACAAGAGACGAGATAATGTTATAAAGAGAAATTTACCACAGATACGGAGAAGGCACAGAGAACACGGTGTTTTTAATATAAGGGTTAAACGGCATATATCATCATCCGGTAATATCAGCGTCATCAGGTTAATCCCTTAACATCTGCGATTAGCAAACAAATAAAGCTTCACAACAAAATTGCAGTAATCGCAAAGCCGCAATTTTGAGGTATGGAAAACTTAAACAATACGCGCCCTGCACTGATACTGATAGATATACAGCAGGGCTTTGACGACATCGCCTATTGGGGCGGCGAAAGGAATAACCCCGATGCAGAATTAAACGCCCGTAAATTGCTCGACTACTGGCGGGCCCACAACCTGCCTCTGTTTCACATCCAGCATTGTTCAACCAATCCGAACTCGCTACTGGCCGCAAGCAATCCTGGTAATGCGCATAAAGAAATTGTAAAGCCTTTGCCTGGCGAACCTGTGATAAAAAAATCAGTAAACAGTGCTTTTATCGGTACCGATTTGCAGGAAAGGCTCAATGGTGCCGGTATTGATACTGTAGTTATCGTAGGGTTAATCACAGAGCATTGCGTATCAACCACAGCCAGGATGGCGGGCAACCTTGGCTATAAAACTTTTGTAGTTGCCGATGCCACAGCAGCCTTTGCCAAAACAGGCATTAAAGGCGAACACTACGATGCAGAGACCATCCACCTAACGGCATTGGCCCAAATAAACAGTGAGTTTGCCACAATATTAAATACGGATGAGATTATCACAGCTTTAAACAAAAACCATGACTTTCTTTAGCAACTTAATCAAAAGGCTTGCCGCGGCATATTCCCCGGTTTCGCAGGTATTGGTGGCGATTAAATAATTGTTGGGATTTCACCGAGTATAAAAAAATGATTACACCGATTTTTTAAAGGCAATCGGTGTAATCATCCTCAAATCGGTGAAATCTAAAAATAATATCGCACAAACGCCTCCATTGCCTCATACTCAGCCATGCCCAGCTTGTCATAAGCATGAGCTGTTTCGCGGGTGCGGTCTTCCGCTCTTACCCAAAACTCCCTGGCATCGTCACCCGGGAAAACGGGCCTGTCTTTTTGGCTTTGGTGTTTAAAGATGGCATTACGCTTTCTTAGTACTTCCTGGGGCGATAGCGGTACAGCCATTTCAATTTCGTGGGTTTCAAATTCCAGCCAGGCACCACGGTACATCCACAGCCAGCAGTCTTTTACCCAGTCTTCAGTTTTTTGCAGTTCTTTCAGTGCACCCAATATGATGTTGAAACAAACCAGGTGGGTACCGCTCGGGTCGGCAAAGTCGCCGGCAGCAAATATCTGGTGGGGCTTTACTTTGTTTAAAAGTTCAATCGTCAGGTTGATGTCTTTCTCGCCGGCGGTGTTCTTTTTTATTTTACCGGTTTCGTAAAACGGCAGCGCCATAAAGTGGATATGGTCGTCTTCCAGGCCTGCATAACGCGCACCCGAGATAGCTTCTGTTTTTCGGATAAAGCCTTTTACATCACGTATCTCCTGGGTGTCTATCTGGTTTGGTTTTTTGGTGGGCATAAAGGCACGCATGTCTTCGTACACCTTCTTCAATTTGGTATTGTCGTCGCCGATGCTTTGATTAAAGTCTATCGCAAATTCAACAAAGCGCAGCACATCATCATCCCATACTGCTGTATTGCCCGATGTTTGGTAGGCTACATGCACATCATGCCCCTGGTCAACTAATCTTATAAATGTACCACCCATCGAAATTACATCATCATCCGGGTGCGGCGAAAAGATGATTGACCGTTTCCTCGCAGGTTCCGCCCTTTCCGGCCGCTGACTGTCGTCCGCATCCGGCTTACCGCCCGGCCAGCCGGTAATGGTATGTTGCAGTTGATTAAATATATCTATGTTGATATTATAAACCGGGCCCTGCTCAACAGCCAACTGCGCCATGCCGTGGTTGTTGTAATCTTCTTCGGTAAGCTTTAATATCGGTTTACCCAGCGTGTCGGCCAGCCAGATAACCGCTTTCTTTTTCATCGTGTTTTCCCAAACACAATCTTTTACCAGCCATGGGGTATTGAATCTTGTTAATGAACTTGCAGCCGGGGCATCCAGCACAAACTCCACATTATCACTCAACTGCAAATAAGTAGCCGGCACCTCGCCCGACATTTCCCCTTCTACTGCTTTTTTAATGATCGGCGCTTTTTTCAGGCTCCAGGCCATCAGGATAATTTCCCTTGCCTTGAAGATGGTACCGATGCCCATA
>JBDUDE010000725.1:0-2324 GCA_040003105.1 Mucilaginibacter sp.
AGCTGCCAGGTTTGCAGGTTTACTATTATCGGGTCGTTGCCCATGCTCGCTTGTATGGCATTTCCGTCGAGCACCAGGTTTTTTATATGCACACTAACATCGCCGGGGGTACTGTTTGGTATATTACCCAGCACGGTTACGTCAAGGTGTATTTTACCTGCATTATCAATGTATGACGATGCCGGGCTGGCAGTGGTACTAAAATTGATAAATTTAAACGCCAGCGGATTACCATCGGCATTGCTCAAATAATATTCGGGTGCAATGAGTTGAGAAGCTCTGGCTGTTTTAGATAGGCCCCCCGTTGATTTGCCCCCGTTATAAAGCGCTTTTATAGTGGTTTTATTTGTGGTTGAATTTGCAACAGGCGTCGACAGATAAAATGGTATCGGCTGGTTGGTTACCGAGTCCGTAAAATCAAGATATGATGACGGAAAGTTGAATGAATTATCGGTGATACTTGCCTTTGCCATCACGGCGCCGCCATTGCCGTCTTTTTCTATTTTCAACGAGGATGTGGACATGTTAAAACCATTAAAAACACCCACAGCCGATTTACTTTGCTGCGCGGCAACACCCGAAGCCGGTTTAGTTAATAATACGTTATATTTTTCCTGGTACTTCATTTTTAAACTGGCAATACCGTCAAGCGTTACAGAGGCCGCCTCGGGCACCATTGTGGCAACACCGTTAACCTGTTGCTGTGTGAATACAACTTCGCTTACCCTTATCTTACTGTCTGTATTTAGCCAGGTAAAAGATGAGTTATTACTGCTTAAATCAACAATACCGGTTACTTTGGAGCGGCTGTTATCAATTTTTTCAATTTTTTCAACCGATAATGGGAAGCCAAAAACATTGTTGATAACCGGCCCATTAAATTTTGTTAGCGCAAAGTTTGCTATCGCAGAATTGTCGTTTATAGTAACCGATGCCAGGCCACCATTCACCGTGTAGTCTGCGTCAAATGTGGCGTGTATTTTTACCTGGTCGCCATTCGCTACAGGTATCCCGGAAATGATGTAGGCGCCATCGGCATTGGTGTGCGCTTCCAGCTTTGCTTTATCGTTTTGGCTGATAACCGAAAAGATGCCTTTATCCTCGCTATAATCCATATAAACCCTTGCATTGACAACCGGCTGATTGTTCATAGTTACGTGTCCGGTTACCGTTGCCCCTTTATCCAGCACCACATCATAAGGCATCATTTTCTCACTTTCCTCGTTTTTAATGTTGAATATTTTGGGAACGAAACCAAAGTTTTTTGTGTCGGTAACCTGTACGCTATAGTTGTAAACCGATACGTTTTCGAAAGAAATGCGTGCATGGTTACCTACTACCATTGCGCTAAGCTTTTGGTCGTTATTTATAATTACCTGTATTGAATTATCGGGCAAATTGCTGCCATCGCTTGCGGTAATATGAAAATCCATACGATGCTTGCGGCGGTACACAACGGTGTTTGGCAGGGAGTTATAGCCGTCCTTCGGGGTTATATTTACCACAGTCTCAAAGTACCCTACGTCTTTGGGCATTATTTTTAAGTTGTGCTGCACTTTTGATACAATGGGCAAGCCGCTTTTAAGGTCGCTGCTGGTAAATATCGAACCATCGTTATCCTGTATGTAGGAGTCAACCTCCAGCCCGTTTTCGTCAACTATCTTTCCAAACAATTGCGCTGATGGCAACAAGCCTACCGTAGTATAAACATTATCGCCATAAGACGCTGCAGTTTTGTTATAGCCCGAATTAACAGCATAGTATCCCGTAGCAGCGGCGGTAATATTAACTTTTGTATTATCGCCCCAGTACACACCCTGGCCGTTTATCACCTCAAAATACCCCGAGGTATCAAGCGTGGCGATATTATGCACCTGGTTATTTATGGTGATGGTTACCATAGCGCTTTTAAGCCCCTTGCTGGTGTTGGCGTCATAAACACGCCCCGCAATACGGCTGGGCGACAGGGTTACATAAATACCATGGATATCATACCCCTGAAATTTCGAGCCGCCGATATTATTATCCGTGGCTATAACCTGTTTGCCGAATTGATTGTTGCTGAAAAAGGCATCATGGGTTACGTAACCGTCGTAATCGCCCTGGGTGTTAATAATTGGCAGGGATACAATCAGCGGCGCGAACGACCCGCCGGTACCTTCCGGATTAGGCGAAATTTGCAGCGCATATTGCGACAGATCGCCATATAAGCGCATGTTGCCAAGGTTAACGGTAACCTTATTGCCCGATGCGTTTGATACTTCGAGCGGGTGGTCAATCACCCATTCAAATGTGCTGTCTTGCTTATAATTATACTGCTGGTA
>JBDUDE010000385.1:0-2321 GCA_040003105.1 Mucilaginibacter sp.
GAACGATGCTGATGGTACATTGCAAAAACATATCGACACAAACCTTGCCCCGGCTTATGAGCTTTACCGCTATTTTGGAAAGAAAATGATGGCTGCCAAAGAAGGGCACATATTCACCATCTGCTCGGTAGCATCGTTAAACCCTATCGCTGAGGCTGGTACGTATAGTGTAACAAAATATGCGCTGTTAGGTCTTAACAAAGTAATGTGTTCCGAAATGCAGCCTTACGGTGTAAAGGTAACCGCCATAATACCGGGGTCAACATTCACCGACTCATGGAAAGGCATGGAGGTCGACAAAGATAAAATGGTACTGCCCGAGGATGTAGCATCGGCCATTGTAAATATTTACAACATGAGCGCAGGCGCAAATGTGGACGAAATAATAATAAAACCAGTTTACGGTCAAATATAAAAATCAACTCAAAAAACAATAAAACAATGAACAAGAAACTATATCGAAACGAATACCAGCGAGTGTTAGGTGGTGTTTGTTCAGGCCTGGCAGATTACTTTGAAATGGATGTTACCATTGTGCGCCTGCTGTTTGCCTTTACATTTTTTATACTTGGCGTCGGCCTTGGCACTTACATTATTTTGTGGATAGTGCTGCCACGTAAAGGGTTTATGTATAATAATATTAACAACCCCGTGGTTGATTACCGGGTACCCCCGCAACAACCAACGGGCGATTTTAATACCCCGCCGCAACCCCCTCCTTATAGCGGCAATCCGTTTGCAGGCAGCGCCCCCGGCGGTAACCCTTTTGGCGGTAACCCATGGAACGACAACCCATTTGGCGGCAACCCGGCAGACGTTGTGACACCAAAGAAAAAATCGAATGCAGGTGTTATAATAGGAGCAGCACTCATTATACTTGGCGCTATCGTATTGATCGACAATTACGATTTATTCCCCAACATCGATTTTGAAACCTATTGGCCTGTAGTACTGGTGGTAATAGGCGCAGGACTTATCGTCTCAGGCCAAAAAACCGAAATGTGGCACAAAAAAGATTGGAGCGAGGCCGATAAAGCTGCGCCCGCAACCGAAGAGCCAGAAACATCAACAGACAATAACCCAACCGTTTAACCTCACAGGCCAGCGTAAGCGGGCCGAATTAAAATAGAATTAAAATGAAAAACGATAAAATAATCCCCGGTATTATCCTTGTGCTTATAGGTGCCGGCATTTTACTTGCCAACTTCGGTTACCTGCATTTCATGTTCTTTGATAACATATTTCGGTTGTGGCCCATATTCCTGGTGATTGGCGGTGTAAACCTTGTACTTGCCAGTCATAAAGAGCTTTGGGCAAAGGGTATAAAATTAGGTGTATTGATTGTGGGATTGGGTTTGCTTCTATTTGGCGATTTTGGAGAACGTTTTAGCTTCTGGCCTCACCGTAGCTGGCACTCCTGGCACCGAAATAACAACAATAACGACAACGATGATAACAATGGAGATAACGACAACAATGACGATGGCGACCGTACTCCCGGGAAAAATATATTTAACCAGCCATTTGCAAGCAGTGTAAAGTTTGCCAAATTAAATATAAATGGCGGTGCCACAAGTTACTACCTTTCTGACACTACTAACCAGTTGTTTAGCGCAAATACCAATGACAATCGCGACAGGTACATTTTTTCGAGCAGCGTGAACGACTCGGTTTCGGTAATTGACTTTAAAATGAAAAATCATAATGGTTTTAATTTCGACTCGGATGATGACAACAGGGTTAACATGGCCCTGAACCCAAACCCGATATGGATGGTAGAAATTGACGCCGGTGCTGCAAAGGTTGATTTCGATTTTTCGAAATTCAAGATAAAATCGCTTGATGTACGTGGAGGGGCAGCAGCTTTTGACATCAGGATGGGGCAACCTTTAGCCAACACCGATGTAGAAGTAAATACAGGTGTATCTGCAGTTAATATCAAAATACCTGAAAGCGCTGCCTGCAGTATTGAATCTAACTCCGGCTTATCAGGTAACGATTTTGAAGGTTTCACCAAAACGCACGATAATTTTTACGAGACCGCCAATTTCGCGACAGCTAAAAATAAATTGTACATACACATTAATGGCGGTTTATCAGGCTTTAATGTGAGCAGGTATTAATATTTGTTGCAAAGTTTTAAAGTTGAAAGGTTGTAATGTTGTTTAAACGTTACAACCTTTCGGCTTTTATACCGGTTTTAGTTTAATTTTGAGTTATGGAACCTTCCAACATTACAACATTAAAACCTTCCAACGGCAACGCCTACTTCCTCGTTATCAACGGCAAGCCCCGGGGGCCTTTTAGTGTTGAGCAGTTAA
>JBDUDE010000222.1:0-2320 GCA_040003105.1 Mucilaginibacter sp.
ACAGCCGCGGCGTATTCATTAGTTTAAAAGTAGCCCAATTGTCGACCCCGCCGTTGGTGCCAAACACAAAGCTAAACCCGTGGAATTTATATTTAAGGGGCTGCGCCAGGGTTACCTCGGCCTCGGTGCCGCTCACCAATAAATCAACCTCGCCATGTTGCTGCAGCAGCGGTACAATTTCGCGGGCCCGGCTGATGTGGCCGTTGCCTGTACCTTGTATGGCGTAGAGGATTTTCATTTTTTATTGTTGAAACGTTGTAAGGTTGTAAAGTTGGAATGTTTAAGATTGGATAGTTGTAAAGTTTTTTGATTATCGCAAATTGTTGAATAATTATGGATTTTTCATGTTCAACCGTTTAAAAGATGAAAGGTTTTTCCTAACATTTCAACCTTTCAACTTTCAAACATTTTAACAAATATCAATCCTGTTCCTGTTTAAACCGTTCAAGCAGGCTGCTTACATCGAGTTTAGCGTCTAAATCTTCGGCATCGGTTTTGTCTTCATCGTCGGTATCTACATCAAAATTTGCCGGCTCATATTTGAAAATTGTCCAGTTGCCATTTTGATATTCAAGGGCGGTAAGGCTCTCCACCCAGTCGCCGGAGTTGAGGTAAAGCACCGAGCCGGGATTATCTGTTGCGTGCATTTCCCGTATTTCGGCGTGATGAATATGGCCGCATATAACATATTGATAACCTTTTTCAACGGCCAGGTCGGCTGCGGTTTGTTCAAACTGGTTAATGAATTTTACGGCCTCTTTAAAGCGGGCCTTTATTTTTTGCGAGAAGCTCATTTTTTGGCGCCCCATTGCGGTAAGCAGCCAGTTGGTAAAGCTATTGATCAGGATAAGGGTATCATAACCAACAGCGCCCAGCTTGGCCAGCCATTTGGAATGCTGCATGGTAACGTCGAATACATCGCCGTGAAATATCCAGGCTTTTTTGCCGTCGATATTTAATACAATCTTATTTAGCAACTGGAAGGAGCCCATGTTGAAATCGGCAAACTTACGCAGCATTTCGTCGTGGTTACCGGTTAGGTAATAAACGGGCACGCCGTCGGTAACAAACTTTAGTATGCGGCGCACCACCTTCATGTGCGTTTCGGGCCAGTACGATTTACTGAACTGCCATATATCGATAATATCGCCGTTTAAAATCAGGATTTTGGGTTTGATGCTCTTTAAGTATTTGAGCAGTTCTTTGGCGTGGCATCCGTATGTGCCGAGGTGCACGTCGGATATAACTACAATATCAACTTCGCGTTTTGCCATTAAAATTGGGGGGATATTTGTCCGCCCGGTAAACTACACCGGAAAAATACATGGGGATTATACAAGCAACGATTAGTCTTCTTCTTCGTCGTCGTCATTAACTTTTAGTTCAAATGGGCTTACGTAGTAAATGCATACTAAAAATAGTAAGCTGCCTACAACCATATATCCTAACTCGAAATGCATCTTTTAAGATTTTTACAAATATCGGTGAAACGGATTATTTAATTGTTAAGACTGTGTTAAATATAAAAGGTTTCATTTTGATTGAAATTTATTTTCAATTCGTTTTAATTGCGTCAAATGGCGGCATAAATGCAGGCGTATAAACTTAAACCAGTGGCTTGCATTGAGCATACCCATATGCGGATGCCCGCTGCGTGCATTTGGCGACGAGCCTTTTATCATAGGAAAGACGCTGTCGACCCGCTTGCGGCATTTTACCAGGTAATTTTTAGCGTCCTCCCTGCTTATGTTTTCGGCAGGTATTTTTGCATCGATGCTTTCGGGTACTTTTATCTTAACCGGCGGGAAGGAGCCAACCAGCATCATATATTTGCCGATAAGCGTCAGCCCCTTACTTGTCGGGGCGACGGTGCCGTTTGAGCAGCGCTCCACTGCGATAGTCGCGCTCAAGGTCGCCTTTAAAACATGCGAATAAACCTCGGCGTACGACCAGCCACCACCGGGCGGCGTTTCAGTAAAAAGCTCATCGGGGATGGTATCCAGCTTAGCCCGGTAATCGTCCAGTGCAGCATCAATGGCTTTACGCTCTTTTTGGAGGTTCATGGAAATAAAGGTAGGGGTTTTAAATGATTTCGTGATGGGTATGGCTGTAAATGCAAATCTGACGGTGTTGCGTACCTACGGCACGGACTGTTATTTGGTTGTTTTTCTACCGATATTTGACCCCGATGGGCAATGTCATGATGTTGGCTATTAACATTTTATAATTTATAATATCCCCATCAACTCTCTCAAGCCATACACTTGGATTGGCACATCATCTGGTTTTGGCGCGTTAAAAGGGTTAAAATAAATGGCAT
>JBDUDE010000769.1:0-2319 GCA_040003105.1 Mucilaginibacter sp.
TGTGTCGTGAATAATTTCACCCTGCGGGGTATCAGCTTTTGGAATTGATATGAGGTAGTTCGGCATGGCAAATTGATTATTTGCCATGTCGTTGCAAATTTTACTCCAAAACCGGCCACAGTTTTATCCCTGGCCGGTTTTTTTGAATAATATGAGTGGAATACGAGTGAAATTTAAAAAGAAAACATATTCAAACATCCCCCAACATGTAAATGTTGAGGACATTAGTGTAATGTTTAATGAACAATCTTGTAAAATTTAAACCATAGCGGGTATCCTGTTCCTCAATTCTTCATAAAGCAAAATAACTTTGCGTTGCAAATTCGCAATCTCGGCCTCACGGTCAACGATCTTCTTTTGGGCAATGCTTAAGTGCGAAACCTGCGGCTCCATATCTTCGGCATCAAGCGCCAAAAGGTTAACCACGTTCACTTCGTAAATGTTTGCGATCTGCTCCAGGCGCGACAGGTTAATGTCGGTAACACCGGTTTCGATTTTTGAAAAAGCAGGGATCGAAATGCCCAAACGGTTGGCTACGTCTTCCTGGCTCCAGCCACGCTGGTGACGGATAGTACGGATGTTCTTACCAACGGACTTGTTGGTTTTCTTTTTAAGATTTTCAGTCATGATAGTTTACCCAATAGTTTAAATTATAAAAGGTATAAGTAAACAGTCAAAACCTATGCCATATTAATTAATGATTAATTAATGGGCAAATGGCATTGCTATTCAATTAATAAATGTATTATGGGGAAAGTGCGGGGAATGATTTCTACAGAAGTAGGAAAAAAATTGCTTAATTGTTAACTATCCTAAGTTTTGCAAACTTTAAAAGCAATTGTTTCTGGCCTATCTCTTTAAAGAAAATGGTAGCTTTTATATCGGGTTTATTTCCTTCGAGGCTAATTACCTTACCAAACCCGAACCTTTCATGTTCAACTTCCATACCAACCTGTAAACCCGCTGTGTCCGACGGGGCGAAACCCGGGCTCGGCACGTGCGCCTTTGCCAGTATCGAGGTGGTTTTTACTACCGGTGCCTTGGGTTTCGAAAAACTATCGGCCCCGGCATTGTTCTTACTGGTCCAGGCGGTGCGCTCCTGGTCAAAAAACGGGTTGTTGCTGGTTACCGGTTTGGCTGTAAAATCGAGTTCCAGGTATTGGGCATCAATTTCATCTAAAAAGCGGCTTGGCTCGCAGTTTATCAGCGTACCGAATTTAAAGCGCGATGTAGCATAGCTCAGCGTCAGTTTAGTTTCGGCGCGGGTGGTGGCTACGTAAAACAGGCGGCGCTCTTCCTCCAAATCGCTGCGCGAGTTAAGCGACATTTGCGACGGGAACAAATTCTCCTCCAATCCCACCACATACACCTGCGGAAACTCCAGGCCTTTCGACGAGTGGATGGTCATCAGCGATACCGTGTCGGCATTTTTATTCTTGTCGTTATCATCGTTAGTCAGCAAGGCAACATCCTGCATGAATACGTCGAGGCCTTTCTCCTCAATATCTTCCCGCTCCGAAAACTCCTTAATACCGTTCAGCAGCTCCTGTATGTTTTCGTAACGGTTCAACCCCTCTACCGATTTATCCTCGTACAAATCCTTTAGCAGCCCAGAATGCTGCGCAATGTGCAAAGCCGCATCGTAGGCCGAAAGGTTTTTGGTGATGACCTGGAAGCTTTGTATCAGCGTGGCAAAAACGCTCACCTTTGCTGCTGTGCGCCCCTCAAGGTATTGCGCGGGGTTAACGATCACCTCGAATGCTGTTATTTTATGCTTATCAGCGCTAACTATAATATGGTCGACCGTTGTATCGCCGATGCCGCGTTTAGGGTAGTTGATTACCCGTTTCAGCGCTTCCTCGTCGTTTGGGTTAAAAGTGAGCCTGAAATAGGCTATCAGATCCTTAATCTCCTTACGCTGGTAAAAGCTGAGGCCCCCGTATATTTTATAAGGCGTGCCCATTTTACGTAAGGCTTCCTCCATCGAGCGCGACTGTGCGTTGGTGCGGTACAGTATCGCGAAGTCGTGCCAGTTGAGGCCCTTGGTGCTGCGCTGCTGCATAATCTCTTCGGCAACCAGCTTGCCTTCCTCGTTATCGCTGAAGGCGCGCATCACTTTAATTTTTTCGCCCGCTTCTTTTTCACTGAAGACATGCTTTTTAAGCTGGTCTTTATTATTGGCGATAATGCTGTTTGAAATATTTACAATATTTTGGGTCGACCGGTAATTTTGCTCCAGTTTAAATACTTTCAGGTCGGGGTAGTCCTTTTCAAAGTTCAGGATGTTCTGGATATTGGCGCCGCGGAAAGCGTAGATAC
>JBDUDE010000768.1:0-2318 GCA_040003105.1 Mucilaginibacter sp.
CAGTTGCGTACGCAATCAGATAAAATCACAACTAAATTAGATTGGAATATTGACGATAAAAACACTTTATCGATCAAATATTTTTACTTAAAATCATTGAGGGATGTTCCCCCAAGTAACTCCGGGGCGCCAAATGGTAACCGCCAGCCAGGAACGGCTACATTACCATTTTTCTCTTCCTTTTATACCATTAACAATAACTTTAATATTGGTATTGCTGAGTTAAATACACGGTTCAGCAGTACAGTTGCTAACAAATTAACAGTTGGCTACCAAGCCCTTCGCGATTTCCGTCAATCTCCGGGTGGTGGTGCTTTCCCATTGGTAGATATTCAAAGCGGCACAACTGGTTCTAAAGACCTTACTGCTTTCGGTTATGAGCCGTTTACAGCATTCAACGTATTAAATACAGATATTTATCAGCTTTCTGATAACGTTACCATATACAAAGGCAACCACGAAATAAACCTGGGTACCTCAAATGAGATCGATAAATTTAAAAATGGATTTGCCCCTAACTACAATGGTGCTTATGTTTTCACAAGTTTAGCCGATTTTTATAACTCTGCTAATAATGGTGCAGCTACTGCTAATCAGTACTCATACCGTTACTCAGCTTTGTCTGATGGTTCATTTCCTTTTGCAAAAATCAGCGCGGTTACTGTGGGATTATTTGTACAGGACAAATGGCAGGTTACGGATCGTTTTAAGTTGACTTATGGATTACGTGCAGACGTTCCTTTTTATAGTGTTACAACACAACAAAATCCAAATGTATTAGCCCTTACATTCAGGGACGGAGTAAAACTTGACGTATCAAAGTTTCCTAAAACAAGAATCCAACTTTCACCCCGTGTTGGCTTTAACTGGGATGTTAATGGTGATGCAACAACCCAGGTACGAGGTGGTTTAGGTATATTTACCGGCCCTACTCCGTATGTTTGGGTATCTAACCAGGCGAGTAATAACGGTGTACAATTTGGGTCATATACACTGCAACCTGGGAAAGCAGGTATTCTCCAAAGCGATCCGCGTTTAGTATTTAATCCGGATCCTAATGCGAACAGACCTGCGGCAGGTTCTGCAGCAGCAAACACTCAATATAATCTCGCGGTTGTTAATAATAATTTTAAAAATCCAAAAAATTTCCGTGGCAACATTGCTTTGGACCGGAAATTACCATGGGGTATTATTGGTACTGTTGAGTTTATGTACTCAAAAGATATTAACGCGGTTTACCAGCAAAATGTGGCATTACCTTCAACAGGTACTCCATTGGCGGGCCCGGATAACAGGTTGGTTTACACTTCGCCAACTTTATTCCCTGCAATAACGGATCCTGCTACTAAGCAGAATCTTAATACCGCGACAAACCCAAATATTTCGGATGCGGAACTAATGACCAATACAAGTAAAGGCTACACCTACAATGCAACCATTGAGTTACAAAAAAGCTTGAGGGAGTTCAATTTCACCGTAGCTTACACTCATAGCGACTCCAGATCTGTTAATGACGGGGGCTCAATTGCACAATCAGTGTGGAGTGGTCGCCAGGTATCAGGTGATCCTAACGCAGATGTAACCAGTTATTCAGGTTTCTATTTACCTAACCGCATTATAGCATCTGTATCGTACCGTAAGGCATATGCCAAAAATTTGGCAACATCTGTTGGTTTAACTTACGAAGGCGCTAATAATGGTGTTGCGTCATACACCTATGCCAATGACTTAAACGGTGACGGCGTTAGAGGTAATGACCTGATTTATATCCCAAGGACTCAAGCTGATATTGTATTAATACCCAATGGGGCATCAGATACACGTACGCCGGCACAGTTATGGGATCAATTAAATGCCTATATCAATCAGGATTCATATTTAAACAATCACCGTGGGCAATATGCACAACGTAATGGTTTATTATTGCCTTTCTTTAACCAGATTAACTTAAATATCACCCAGGATATCTTTGTAACCACTGGCAAAGTGAAAAATACGCTGCAGATTGAATTTAATATGATTAACCTTGGCAACTTTATAAGCAGGAACTGGGGTAATTACAAATTTGTAAACAGCACCCAATTCCTTTCCTATCAAAAAATTGCTCCAAGCGGCGATCCTAATGCAGGGAAACCGGAATTTTCATTCCCTTATTTCAATGCTGCAACCAGTACCCCACTTACCCAAACATTTGGGGAGGGAACATCTATTGCTTCAAGATGGCAAGCCCAATTTGGCTTGAGGTACATATTTAATTAATATAACCTTTAACCGCATAATGGAAAAGGCCCGGGCAAATGTCCGGGCCTTTCTTGGTT
>JBDUDE010000006.1:0-7708 GCA_040003105.1 Mucilaginibacter sp.
GGCGGCCTAAATTTCCCTTAGTATCAATTCCTTCAATTACCACCCGGTAAGTGCCCGCGCCATCAGCATTAAAGAAACTTACTGCGCCATTCCCGCCCGAATCAGTAACTACATTGGGGTTCCAGTAAATGGTTGTGCGTGTATCAGCCGCTTTGCCGGCATCGGTCACGTTATACTGCGGCGAATAAAACTCCTTTGCTTTGTAGAACCCTGCAGGCATAAACGAATAAACCCCGGGCGACATTTCTTTGCTGATGGGCGTGTTACCTAAACTTTGCCTGGTGGTAATAACAATTACACCGGCACCACCCCTAACGCCGTAAATGGTTGCGTTGTTTTCCTTTAAAATTTCAACAGTTTCTACAGTCCTGGGAGGGATGGCATCGATTTCCCTTCCGCCGATCACACCGTCAATAACTATAAGCATAGGGTTAGAAGATCCGCCGCCGGCTGTAACAACGTTTCCGCTCCGTAAATATGGTACCCCATCTAAAAAATCAACATTGCGGGCCATGCCATTTAATGCGGTAACAAGCGATGGCGCATTTTCAAAGCTGTCGCCGCTAATAACCTGGTCGGCATGGCCGGGGCCACCTAGGTTTGATGAACGGTAAGTAGCACTCTTTTTGGGGCCAACAACACGGTCATCTTTTAAATAAACCCTCGAGTCGCTGCTTGCAGTCATCACGCCCGCCCGCTGGCCGTTTTGAAGTGATGCCAATATATCGGCATTCGGGTTGTAGTTTGCATCCATTTCATTGGCCGGGTCAATAGCCGCGCCGGCTTCGGGCGCATCCAGGGTTATAATTGCCGCGTTTTTACCCGATTTAGAATCCGTTTTTAAAACAAAGCTTGCCCCTGTTTCAAAAACCATGTCAGCGAATTTAAAATTTCCCTGCGCATCGGTAGTCGCTGTTTTAAGTCCGCCGCCGGCGTTTGGCAACAGGTTAACCACTATATTGGGTAATGGTGCACCTGCCTTGGTTTTTACCTTGCCGGTTATATCAATTGTACGCTCCGGCTTGTAAGCCGCCGCTGCAGCAGTTGAGTTATCAGCTAAAAGCTGCTTCCAAACAAACCGGCGATAACCCTGTGTAAGCATTAGGGCATCAAGATTACTACGTGTTTCATTATTTACATTTGCAAAGTAATAGTTCGGCTTTTCAACGTATCCTTTTAAATCAGATGTGAGCAGTATATTAGTTAATATAGTGCTTTCGGCATTTTCATCAACCAAAATTTTACTTTCGTCAATAACAGATACAGAGAATGAGCCTTTTGCAGTTCCTTCGCTACTTTTTGCATTAAAGTTCAGTAAAACATTTTCACGCTTGCTAAATGATGCCTTATTGCCGGTAACCGCCAGGTTAAGTAAATCCGGATTTTGTATAAATACAAGGCGCTCGCTCAATGGTTCACCTTTATCAGAAAATAAGGTTACCTGCATAATCCCCGTTTTCATACCGGCTGTTGGCAAATCAAGGCCCAGCACCTCGCTATCCAATTTAGTGTTAACTTTTTTTACCGAACCCGACCAGTATACCAGCAGGTTAACCTCTTTGTTTAAATTTTCTTTATAATAAGCGCGGTTAGCCCTTATTTCTATCGATACTTTCGAAGGGTCGTTGGTATTAATGGCTAATGCAATACCTTTTGTGGCAGCATCAGGCAAATTAACTGTGGCTTGCACCCCATTGCCGTACGTTACTTTTGCTTTGTACTTTTTGCCTTCTTCGGGTATAAACTCAAAGGTTCCCATGCCATAGTGGCTCGAAGGTATTTTGACTACTTCGGTGTTTGCATTATCTAAAATAACGCCTTTAACGTCTATACCAAGGCCATCCGCACCAACAGCTTTAAATGCCACTTTTGTGTGGACATCTGTCACCATGTTGCCGCCTTCAGGGAAAAACTGCAACACCGGCTGCCCGGCCTTTTTATTAGCTGCCGCAACCCTGTCGACATTATTTATCGAACTTACCGAGATGTTTTTATCAAAGAAGTAAGCATGGTCATTGTTACGCATGTAATTGGTGTAGGCCCTTACGCGGTAACTGCCTTTTTGCAGGGTATCGGGTATTGAAAAATCGCCCCAACCCACGCCGTTTGTAAGCTGGATAGCCTTTGTTTGCAATAAAGCATCATTTTTTCCAATAAGGTCTACATGTAATATGCCGCTTATGGTCGAAGGCTGGTGCAGTTCGCCCATGGTTACATAAGCTTTAAAATACATCACGTCGCCGGCCACGTAATAGGGGTATGGCCGGTCGAAATGTAAATAGGCTTTTTCAATAATTCGGTCGGTAATCGTAGTTTTTATCTTCGAAACCGCGTTTTCTAAAACCGGGCTGCTGCCCTGGCAAAAAGCCATTGTTTGTACCAAAACAAACAAGGCGATGGTAAAAAATATCTTTTTCATGTGAAATAATTTGTGCACGTTAACTATGTCCAAAGTGTTTTTTTGCAGCCTTATAGTTAGTTAAGGATGTAAAAAAATAGCATCAGTTATAATAATATTAAAACGATCCTTTACTTTTTTAAAAACACAGCTAAGTAATTATAAGGCAAAGCATTAAAAAGCAAAAAGACCGGTGGCTTATATTGGGTTTATAAATATACCGATCTTTTTAAAAAGAAAAAATTTTATTTCTAAAGCTTTAGTTTGAAATTAACATGAGGTGCTAATCAACTCATTTTAAAATAGTAAATGCTACTTATTGCCAAGTATTTTAAAGAAACTGCGGGTAAGGCGCTGCAAAATTGTGGCGTCCTGCGTAATTATCTCAGCATCGGCCAGCATGCCCTGTTTTAAGTGGATAGGTTTTTTCAAATCAGACGAGTTTTTTATTGTGAAATCAACCTTCGAGATAAAAACACTGTCCTTGTAAGGCACATCTGCAATGTACTTTATCCGGCCACGTATCATGCCATATTCTTCAAACGGGTAGCTCCTTAGTTTAACCAGTACTTCCTGCCCTTCTTTAACTTTGCCCATGTTGTTTTGCGAAATGGTCATCTGGCCAAAAAATGCTTCATTGCCCGGGTCGATATAAAACACTTCCTGCCCTGCAGTCAGCACCTGGTTTTTCTGAATAATGCCAGCGTATGAAATCTTACCGGGTTGCGAAGCCGTTAGCACATATTTACTCTTCCAATCTTCGGCGGTGCTTACCAGGCTGTTGAGCGCCTGCAAAAATTTTGATTTTTCTTCAGTCACCTGGTTATCCAGCTCCAAAATTTCCTTTTGCTTGGCAGCATAATTGTTATCGCCATTTATTATTGCCGATTCTGTTTGCAGCAACGAAGTTTTTTTAGCCAGGTATTTACTTTCTTCCTGCCTTAACTCTGCTTTGGTTTCCACTTTTTGCTGGGCAAGTTTTTTGTGCATCTCGTATTCATCGTCAGTAAGCGAAAAGTCGAGCTGCTCGATGTTTTTTTGTGTTTTAAGCTGCTGTTGCTGTGTCGATAGGTTACCCAAATCCTTTTGCAGGTAGGCTTTCTTTTTAACCAAAAAGCCGTTATCAACCGTCGATTTATAGGCAAGGTACTCCTGCGAAAAGGCCTGATAGGCAGCTTGTAATTCGCCAAGTTGGGTGTTATCGGCCTGACTGACCACCAGGTTTAGCGGTTTATTTTGCAACACCTGCTGCTGCAGCAGTTTTATATTTGCCAATAACGCCAGCACTTTGCTATGGTCGGCGGTGCTTTCAAGGTAGGCCAGTGGCTCGCCGGCAGTAACAACCTGCTTTTCGTTCACCAGTAATTGCACCAACTTGCCCGATACTTTTGAAACCACCGGCTTTGGCGAATTTGGCGAATCGATTTTTAATTGCGCGTTTACTATATCGGGGTATTTTATTAACGCGCCAAGCAAAACTATCAAAACCAAAACTCCAAAAAATAAGGAGATACCCCAGCGCAGCAGCCAGCCCGGCACTGCGGTAATAATGTCCTGCATGTCGTCGGTATGCCGGGCACCGGGGTTAATTTTTTCTGTGTATATTGATGGCATGTTATTATTTTTTTGATTTCACCGATTTTAAAAAGATTACACCGATTTTAACCGTTGATTTTATTGATTACGTTGATTATACCCGCATTGTGGAGATGACTAATCTCTAGTCTCTAATCTCTAACTTATGTTCCCAGTTCCAATTGATTTTTTACTAACTTATAATAGTCACCTTTAAGCGCGGTTAATTCATGATGGGTTCCCTGTTCCATTATGCGGCCCTTGTCCAGTAAAATAATGTTATCAGCATTGCTTACCGTACTTAGGCGGTGGGCAACGATGATTACGGTACGGCCTTTAAAAAATTCGGCCAGGTTATCCATTATTACCCGCTCGTTATTGGCATCAAGGGCATTGGTGGCTTCATCAAAAAATATGTATTGGGGGTTTTTATAAACCGCCCGCGCTATCAGCATGCGCTGGCGCTGGCCCTGGCTTATGCCATTGCCTTCGGCGCCTATTTTTGTGTTTAAGCCCAGCGGCAAGCCGTCGATAAAATCCTGTATGTTGGCTACATGTATGGCATGCCTTAGTTTTTCTTTGTCGGGGTAGTCATCGCCAACGGCAATGTTCCGCTCAATCGAATCGGAAAAAATAAACCCATCCTGCATAACCACGCCGCATTGGCCGCGCCAGGTTTTAAAGCCGATGTTATTGATGGATTGCTCCCCAACCTTTATCTCGCCTTTTTGCGGCTCATAAAAACGCAGCAGCAGCTTCAATATAGTAGTTTTCCCGCTGCCGCTCATGCCTACGATAGCGGTGGTTTTGCCCTCCGGAATTTGCAAGTCTATCTCTTCGAGCACAGGTTCGTTGCCTGCGCCCGGATAGCGGAAAGTCAGTTTATTTAAACTGAGGCTTTTATTTTCGGGGAGGGTGTGGCTCCACTCCTTGTTCACCGGCTCCTCGTCGTCCATCTGGTGAATTTCGTTCAGCCTTTCCAAACTAATTTTGGCATCCTGGAAGCCTTGTATAAAGCCCAGCAACTGTTCTATCGGGCTGCTTAGCTGGCCCACAATATATTGCACCGCCACCATTGCACCCAGGGTTAGGTTACCGTTTATTACGGCCTGGGCGCTCAAAAATGTTATGAGGATGTTTTTACCTTCATTTATAAAAGTTGCGCCGCCCTGCTGATACTGGCTGAGCGCCAGGTTTTTTACGTTGAATTTAAACAGCCGCGCCTGTATGTGCTCCCACTCCCAGCGTTTTTGCTGTTCGCAATTGTTGAGTTTAATTTCCTGCATGCCGCCTATCAGTTGCACTATGCTACTTTGGTTTTTGGCCGATACCTCGAAACTTTTATAGTTTAATGCCCTGCGGCGTTTCAGGAAAAGTACAATCCAGCCAATGTATAAGGCGCTGCTTACCGCAAACACAAAAAACACGCCTATGTTGTAATAAGCCAGCACTACCGAAAACACCACCAGGTTAAACATGCTGAATACCGTGCTAAGCGTAGAGCCCGTTAAAAAGGTTTGGATGTTTTTCTGGTCGTTCATGCGCTGCATGATGTCGCCCGTCATTTTGGTATCAAAAAAGCTCATCGGCAGCTTCATCAGCTTTATCAAAAAATCGGTAAGGATAGAAATATTTATGCGGGTACTGATGTGCAGCAAGATCCACGACCGGATAAACTCCACGCTTACCCTGCCTATTACTAAGGCAATTTGGGCGATAAGGATGATGTAAATAAAGTTGAGGTTGCGGGTATTAATACCTATGTCAACTATCGATTGCGTTAAAAACGGTGTGATCAATTGCAGCAAACTGCCGATGCCCAAACCAAACAATAATTGCAGAACCAACTTACGGTAGGCTATCAGGTACCTAAACAAAAACGACCAACTCACCTCGCTGCCTTTCTCATCGTCCTGCTCATAAAATTGCGGCGTGGGCGATATAAGCAGGGCTATGCCTTCCTCCTTTTCACGGTCGCCAAGCCAGTTGCGGGTAAAGTCGGCTTCGCTGAGGGTAACCAGTCCGGCAGCAGGGTCGGCGAGGTAATATTTGCCGTTTTTAATTTTGTATAGTACCACAAAGTGGTTTTGGCGCCAGTGTAAAATACAAGGCAGTTCGGCTTCTTTTATTTGTGCCACGCTAAGTTTTACGCCGAGCGAACGAAAGCCTGTTTTTTCGGCAGCATCGCTTATGCCCAGCAGCGACACGCCTTCGCGGTTTATTTCGCAGAGCTTACGCAGGGTTTGTACCGAAAAGTTACGGCCATAATGTTTAGCCACCATGCGCAGGCAGGTGGGGCCGCAGTCCATTTGATCAGGTTGTTTGTAGTGGGTGAAGGGCATAGGTCTCCTTGTTTGTTAAACGAATTTATAATTTTTAATCGGCATTATTCCACTTTATACCTAAAAACATGCCTGCCCAAATTCCCATCCGCATCAATACCTTCAACAACTACGCGGTAAGTGCCTTTGCCATCGGCGTTAAAATACTCAAACGATGCTTTGCCGTCTTTATCGGTTATAATGTTTGGGTTCCAGTAAATGGTGCTGCGTAAATCAAGCATTTTCTGGTTTGTTTTTGGGTTATCATATTGCGGCGAGTAAAACTCGCGGGCCTTGTAAAAGCCCTTAGCTGTGTAGACTATTACACCAGGGGCTTCTTTATAGTAATAATTGAGCTTTTTTGCCCTTTTTGTAGTGACAATAATTACACCACCAGCAGCCCTACTTCCGTACATAGCTCCATAATGCGTTCCCAACCCTATTTCTATGCTTTCAATATCTTCAATCCGTATCTCGTCCAAAGGATTCGGATCGCCTGGTTTTTCGGGTTGATCCAAGGGGGTGCCATCAACTACTATTTCCATGAGGTCAGGATGGTTACCAACTAACTGGGCGTTGGTATGCTTAGAAATCACCTGGTGTAACGAAGTAAATTCTAAAGAATTCCCTTTAGCCCTTAATGCATCAAACAGGCTCGTATAGCCAGAAGTTTCCAGCCATTCAGAAGTTATAACCTGATCGGCAGCGCCTTTGCCATTTAGGTTCGTAGAATGTGCAAGCAACGGGTCTTCCTTTTTTCCTTTTATGGTTACCTCTTTCAACATTTGCATGTGCTGGTTAATGCCATTCCTTTTTTGTTCTTCGTTAAAAGCCTTATTACTTTGAGCATATGCTGCTAAAGCTGAATTTTCAGATTGGTTAATCGGGTGAAATTCTGTTGAAGCCCCAGGCGCCTGCCGGGGTTTGTCAACTTGCACATCAACATCTTTGTCGCCTTTAGCTGTCCGGGCTTGCAGTACAAACCGGGTACTATCGGGAAAACTAAGGTTATCAAATACAAATTTCCCGCTGTTATCGGCGGTGGTATCCAGCACTAAATTAACGCCGCCCCTTGTAAATAACTTTATTTTGGCATTTGGCACAGGTTTGCCTCTGGCCGTTATTGTTCCGCTTATAGTTAACCCTTTTTCGCCAGTGTAATTTGCAGCGGGGTTGTTATCACCTTTTAATATTTGTTTCCACTCAAGACTGCGGTAGCCGTGAGTTAGCATCACCAGGTCGAGGTCGGTCATTGTTTTTTCATTAACATTGGTAAAGTAATAATTTGGTTGCTCAATGTACCCTTTAAGTTCCGACGTCAAGAGCAGGTTGTTTATAATGGTAGGCTCAGTTGCCTCATCTACCGCTACTTTACCCCCGTCTGTTACTGAAACTGAATAATGACCAGCCACCG
>JBDUDE010000978.1:0-2316 GCA_040003105.1 Mucilaginibacter sp.
ATTTTACTTTTGCAAAAGTTCAACATATATTCTGGAGGCCATTCGTTTTAAACGGGTGGCTTTTTTGTTTGATTCTCATTAACGATATAATTGCGAAGCGGCGGCGACTTGCATAATGAAGTTTACCGCAAAGGCCACAAAAAAACGCACGGAGTACGCTGAGAAACAAAATGAATATCCGCTTATAGGCTCTGTGAACTCCGTGTCTCCTCAGTGGCCTTTGTGGTTAAACAATTACGCCAACAAATCACCACTTCTTAAAAATCACAAACACCGCCAAAACAATCAGCCCAAAGCCCACCAAATGGTTCCAGCCCAATTTCTCCGATTTAAAAAACACAATACTGAACAGCATAAAAACGGTTAAAGTGATGGCCTCCTGTATGGTTTTTAGTTGTACCAAAGTGAACGGCCCGCCATCACCTTTATAACCAGCCCTGTTTGCCGGCACCTGGAAAATGTATTCAAAAAGCGCCAGCCCCCAGCTAATGGCTATTATAGCAATTAGCCCCAGGTTTTTGCCCCAGTCATAATCTTTAAACTTTAAGTGCCCGTACCACGCAAACGTCATGAAGGTGTTTGATATAATTAAAAATATAATGGTTTTTAAGCCCCGCATAAATGAATGTTTAGTTTATCTATACTGAATTTAAGAAGTTTTGTTTGATAAACGGCGGTGTATCTAATTTTCAAATCATCAAATTTAACAATCTTCAAATCGTCAAATTACTCCAGTCTTTTTTTCGCCAGTTCGTCGCTATAACGTTTATTTAAGGCGGGACTTGGGTGCACAAGCAGGAATACCGCCGTCCCGTATTCCCTGGCTAAAGGATTTTCCACCTCGCCAATTTTCCGGTAACTCTCCAATGCCGATGCGAAGCTTTCGATATTTTTACCGCCCCGGTCATCTACATAAATAATATATTTAGCATTAAGGCTATCAGGCGCCCACAGTGTAAAGCTGCTGTTAAGCGAGATTACATCCGGTAAATTATATTGTTTGCCGAAGTGGTGTACGGCCCCGGCATCACCATAGTTATCTGCATAAATCTGGGTCTGTTTCTGTTGTTCGGGCGTTAGCTGGTTCCAGGCCTTCGCCACTAAAGCAGTCATGGTATCCCACCCGAACATATCGGCATAATCCTGCGTAAGCGGGTGTTGTTTATGGTCTTCCCAGGTGGTGGCAAATTTAGTAACCGGCACTTTGTCATTCAAAAACTTAATGGCCGCAAGCGTTTGGTTAAGCGAAAATACAGGCAACGCCATCGGGAAGAATAACAGGTTCGGCACAGTAAATATGGCGATGACCGCCGTCCGCATGGTATAATTGCTTGTTTTTAACCAACGCTCAAATCCAAAGCCCCCCGCCGCAAACAGCATGGGGAACGCGCCGAAAAGATAATAGGGTTTGCCATGCATTATCAGCAAAAAGCCAAATATCAACACAAACGCCACCGCCACAAACTGAAATTTATGAAGCCTGAACGAAAATAACAGGAAGACGAATCCGGTTAACCAAATAAACAGTGTTATACCATTTACCAGCAAACTCTGTTTAATAAAATCAGAAGGCTTATTAAAATCAAGTTGTTGTTCCTGCAGCGTTTTCATGTGCGTTATCACCGGCAAATGGTGTTGAAACTGCCATATAAGATTGGGCAAAAATATAACCAGGGCCAGCAATGCCGCACCTATCATGTGCCTGTTTAACAATAGCTTACGATTTTTACTAAACACCAGGCCAACTAATAGCGAAAACGTAAAAAACGCCATAGTATACTTGGTAAGCATACCAACGCCGATAACAATACCCAAAAAGTACAAATATTTAATAGTGGATGTGTTGCAGTATTTAACCAGTAAATAAACCGCCATTACCCACCAAAGCTGGTCAAATACCACCGGCTGAAACAGGTAACCGCTCGCAGCAAATGCAGGCGAAAATATCAATGCGAGGCAGGCAAGTGCAACTGCAAATCTGCGGCCTCCAAGTTCAACGGTTATTAAACCCGTAAACCAAACTATCAGCCCGGCGCTAATAGTGGTGAAAATGCGGGCAGCAAAAACCGAATCCCCAAAAAGCATGGAAGTTGTTTTTGCCAACAGCGCTATAAACGGCGGAACTTCTTTATAACCCCAATCCAGGTGATCGGCTAAAACAAGGTGGAGCAGTTCGTCGCGGTGAAAACCAAAATGCGCTATCGCCAGCAGATTTAACCCAACTTTAATGGCGACAAATATCAAAATAAAAAAAGCGTAACTCGATCTCCGGTTTTGGTAGGGCATGTTTTATTTTTAGGGTTGGGATAAAGTTAG
>JBDUDE010000012.1:0-7703 GCA_040003105.1 Mucilaginibacter sp.
AAAAAAGTTCATAGTTGATGGTTCATAGTTCATAGCAGGAATTGCAGCAGGCCATAAACCATGAACTTCTTCGCAGCGGCTATGAACCATAAACTATGAACCATGAACCAAAATTCTTACCTTCGCAGCCATGTATTTCCTGTTAAAACCAATCCTTTTTAAGTTCGACCCGGAGCGGGTGCACTACTTTGTAACGGCTAATTTAAAGCGCTTTAACCGGTTCCCCGGCGGGGCTGCTTTGAGCAGGGCGATATGGGATATTAAGGATGCGAAACTGAAGCGTGAAGTGTTCGGCCTTAAGTTTCGCAACCCGGTTGGCCTTGCTGCAGGGTTTGATAAAAACGGCGAAATGATGGGCGAAATGGCAAACCTGGGTTTCGGTTTTGTAGAGGTAGGCACGGTAACGCCATTGCCGCAGCCGGGTAACCCAAAGCCACGAATGTTCCGTCTGCCGGATGATGGTGGGCTGATTAACCGAATGGGTTTTAACAATCTTGGTGTTGATGTGGTGGCCGAACGGTTAGCGGCATTTCGCAAAAGCAAAGCAGGGCAAAAGGGATTGATAATCGGCGGTAACATCGGCAAAAATAAGGTTACGCCTAACGAGGATGCTGTGAGCGACTACATTAAATGCTTCGATCGCTTGTTTGATATGGTTGATTATTTTGTGGTGAATGTAAGCTCGCCAAATACACCAGGCTTGCGGGCATTGCAGGAAAAAGAGCCTTTGATGGATTTGCTGAACACTTTGCAAAAGCGCAATAGTAAAAACGGCATCAGCAGGCCAATCCTGTTAAAGATAGCTCCTGATCTAACTAACGAGCAGTTGGATGACATTGTAGAGATAGTACAGCAAACAGGTATCGCGGGCATCATTGCCACAAATACAACCATTAGTAGGGATGGCCTTACATCGCCAGAATATCTTAAAAACGAAACCGGCGGCCTGAGCGGTGTTCCTTTAACCAAACGCTCAACCGAAGTAATTGCCTACCTGCATAAAAAATCAAACGGCGCATTCCCGATAATAGGGGTGGGCGGGATACACAGTGCTGCCGATGCTATTGAGAAATTAAATGCAGGGGCGGTGTTGGTGCAGCTGTATACAGGGTTTATATACGAAGGGCCGGGGTTGATTGGGAGGATAAATAAAAGGATATTGAATATGATTAAATCCTAGCTTATGGCAAATACCTTTTCACAAATTTACCTTCAGTTCGTCTTTGCTGTTCAAAACAGGCAGTGTTTAATCGCAAAAGAGCATAAAGAAGAATTACATAAATACATCACTACGCTTGTTCAAAACAGAAAGGCAAAAATGCTTGCCGTCAATTGCATGCCAGATCATATTCATTTTTTTGTTGGTTTTAAGCCAACGATTTTAATTTCCGATTTTGTAAAAGAAATTAAAGTTTAAAGCAATGACTTTGTCAATAAAAAAAATTGGATAAGAGGTAAGTTTAATTGGCAGGAAGGGTACTGTGTTTTTTCATACTCACATTCGCACATTGACGCGGTTGTTAAATATGTTTTAAATCAGGAAGCGCGTCATCAAAGAAAAACATTCAAACAGGAATATTTGGCGATGTTAGATAAGTCTGAAATCCCATATGAAGAAAGATATTTATTCGATTTTATAGAATACGATTGATGATGAAGGAGGCTCCTCTGGAGCCCATTATTCCTTGTGGATTTTGCTATAAACAGGGAGCTCCTCTGGAGCTGTCGAACGGATATGACTTTTATCGAAGGGTCTTTTTACGTAATAAATCGCTCTATTGAAGCTGATGTTCATAACTTGGGTTGTAAAACGAATTTAGCTTTAGTATCGAAATTGTGTATTAATTATAGAAATGATTTTAATAGGCAATAAATCGCTCCATAGGAGCAACCTGTTTATAGATAAAATAATCAATGTACACAGGGCTCCATAGGAGCCTCCTATTATGCCGGCGGTTTTAGCCAACCCTAGTAATGTTGATGCTTAAGTCCCAAAAATCATCCTTCAAAACGCACCACAAAAAAATCCCATCGGCACAAACCAACAGGATTTATATCATTTAATAAAACGCAATAAACTGCGTCTCAAACTATTTAATCAAACAAATTATTTTGCAGCTGCTGCTTTTAACAAAGCGGCATTGTTTATTGCTATCTGGTTGCCTTTTTTCTCAGCACTGCGGCTTCCGGGCTCCAGGTTGGTAGCCAATTTTAAAAACTGTACTTCTAAACGTGAAGTAGTTTTGTTTTTCCTGTCTTTTCTTTTTAAACGAGTAACGCCCATGATGGTATTATTTTAATGTTTTTAAATCTTCCGAGGTCGGGAGCGGATTCGAACCGCTGTAAAAGGTTTTGCAGACCTCTGCCTAGCCACTCGGCCACCCGACCTTTTTTCAAGGTTGCAAAAATAGCAATTATTTATTGCTTGCCAAGTTTATTTCTGCTTATTTCTGCACAAAATAATGCAGTAGCTATCCCAACGTTTAATGATTCGGCCTTGCCGGCCCGCGGAATGGTTACCGCTTTGGATATCAGACGCTCAATTTCGGGGCGTAAACCGTTGCCTTCGTTGCCCATAACTATTAATCCTTCGGTGCCGAAATCGGTTTTGTAAATATTGTCACCATTAAGCATTGCCCCAAAAACAGGCAGCCCGACCAGTGGTAAAATTGTGGATAAGTCTGCATAATGTACATTTATCCGCGCTAGCGAACCCATGCTGGCCTGCACAACTTTGGGGTTGTAGGCGTCAACGGTATCTTCTGAACAAATGATATCATCAATGCCAAACCAGTCGGCAGTGCGGATTATAGTACCCATATTACCGGGGTCCTGCACGCCATCTAAAACTAACGAGAACTTTTGCCGCAGCTTTTGGTTATTAAGCGGTGAGTGTTGCGGAATTTTAACAAGGGCAATAACCTCCTGCGGGGTTTTTAAACTGCTTATTTTTTCAATATCTGTAACAGAAATATTATATAAGTTTATTTTTTGGGATAATTTGAGCACTTTTGGGTCGAATGAAGCGGTATGATAAACAGCTTCAATTTTGTAGGGAGAATTAATGAATTCGATAACCGATTTATGTCCTTCAACTAAAAACTGGCCGTATTCTTTACGCTCTTTTTTGTTTTGTAAGGACTTTAGTAAACTGATTTGAGACTTTGAAAGCATATATACAACCTGTTGGTTACCGCCTTGCAATATTAAGTATTTTGCTGCTCTTTATCGGGTCGGGCTGCAGTTTAACGCGCAGGTTAAAGGGAAACGAGTCGCTGGTTCGCAAAATTAACATCAAGGGCGTCGATAAAGAGTTTGCAGATGCGGCCTTGCTGTACGTTGACAAGGGGCAGCAGCCCAATAATGTTATCAACCTGCAATTTTATTATATGTTCAGCAAAAATGGCAAACGCGACATCGGCGAGCCGCCTGCGATACTGGACAGCGGTTTGGTTGACTTTTCGCGCGACCAGATTGAAAGGTTTTTACAAAATAAGGGTTATTTGAAAGCCAAGGTTACAGATAGTATAGAAATAAAAAAGAAAAAAGCAACCCTTACCTTTACGGCGGTTGAGGGGCCGATGTTCCGGCTACGCAAAATACAGGATAGTATTGCGGATAACAGCGTGCGTAACTTATACCGGGTTAACCGTCCCCGTTTTTCGCACGTGCAGCCCGGCGGCCGTTTTGATATGGATAGCCTGGCGTATGACCGCGATGAGTTTTACCTGGTAATGAAGCGTAACGGTTACTTCGATTTTTACCGTCAGTACATTAATTACCAGTACGATTCTACCTTTCGCAGCAGTGTGATTGATTTAAAAGTGATTATTGATAACCCGGCCGGCAGGCCATTTCACCCGGTTTACCGCATTAATAATACGCTGGTAACCATTGCCAAAAGCAACGGGCGTACCGAGGGTAAAGCCGATACCATACAGGTGGATTCGCAATTCAGGTTTGTTGATTACTCGGGCAGGTTTAAGCCCCATGCGGTAACCAATTATGTTTTCCAGAAAAAGGGAGATTTTTATGATATCGATAAACAGACGTTAACCACATCGCGTTTATCAGAGTTGAATGTATTCCGGAATGTGCCCAACCCGACGTATATAAAGTTACCGGATAGTACCAACCGGCTGAATACCAAGATTGACATTACGCCGCTAAAGCACTTTAGCGATAGGATTGAAGGTGAGTTTTTGTTTGCAGGCGGTAAATTTGGCTACAACCTTGGCAATACTTTTACCGACAGGAACCTGTTCAGAAATGCAGCTATCCTACAAATAAAAACGAACTGGAGCGTATTGTTTGATAATAATAACAACTCCATTAGCAAGGCCGCTATATTAAACCAGGACGTTAGGATTGGTGCAAGCCTGATATACCCGCGTTTGATCGTGCCGTTTGTAACGCTGCCTGTTTTTGGCAAATATGCCGTGCCGCACACCACGTTTTCATCAAACTACCAGCTGTTTTATCAAAAGGGCCTGGTATCGCGCGAGAGCTTTACTAATTCCATTACCTACGATTTTTTTGAAACCAGCCACAAGCTGCACACATTTACGCCCATCAGTTTTGAGTTTTCGAAAGGTACAATTGATCCTACTGCACAGGTCGAATTGCTTAAAAAAGATTTATTTGCCTACAGCTATTTAATTGGCCGCACCATTTTTACCATAGGCAGCCAATACAGCTACCAGCTGAATACAGACCGGCTAAACAGTTACGGCAACTTTACCTATTTTCGCGGCAGTATTGATGTTGGCGGCAATACGCTTAACCTGATAAGCAAAGCTTTTAACACCAAGCGCGATACCGCCGGTAAACGCACCATTTTTGGTTACCCGTTTGCGCAATACGCAAAGGCCGAGATTGACCTGCGTATTTACAAAAGCCTGGGTGGCGAACGGCAATTTATTTTTCGCTTAAACCCCGGCGTTGGCATGCCCTACGGCAATAGCGACGACCAGCATTGGATTTTTGAGAAGGAATTTTACGCCGGCGGTGCAAATGATATGCGCGCCTGGCTGCCCCGCACCCTGGGCCCCGGTAAGTTTAACCGTGCCGATTTTTACGGCCCCCCAACACCCGGGAACGACAGCCTGCGCACCCGGTTGAAATATCTTGACCAGTTTGGCGAGGTGAAAATAATTGCGAATGCCGAGTACCGTTACAAGCTTGCTGATAACTTTTTTGGCGCCAAGCTAAAAGGCGCGTTTTTTATTGATGCCGGCAACGTATGGCGCCTGCACAAGCAGCCAAATGAAAAGGATGCAGAATTCAGGCTAAACAATATTTTACCGGCAACGGCAATAGATATCGGCACCGGTTTCCGGTTCGATTTGGCTTTTTTCGTGTTCAGGCTCGATGCAGCGCTTAAATTCAGGGACCCCCAGTTCTCCGGCTCAAACTCATGGGTGCTGGTTAAAAACTTTAGCGAGTTGTTTCACTCAGGCGCATTTAAATACAATTACCGTTTAAACAACAGCGGCGACTCCTACAATTTTATGCAGTTGAACTTTGGGGTGGGGATGCCGTTTTAGAGTAGAGTTCATAGTAGCTGCAACCATTGATATGCATGACGATACAAATCATTGATCTTGTTACAAAGGAATCAAAAGCTGCATCCATGGCCATGAACTATGAACCATCAACTCCTAAGTATTTCTACGCACCCAAATTCACGTACAACTACACGGAATGTTACGTGCTGGCAACCTTGCCTTATAGTTTAATTAGCTGAAACTTTGAGTTAACAAAAATCGGGTAACTGAAATGGGTTTACCGGTATGATGTTTTGGAGGCTGTGCCGAAAATCCAATTATAAAGAGTAGGCGGCTAATACATAAATCTACTACTACCATGAAATTCGTTATCAAAGGCAACCTGCGTGGTTTGCTGTGTTCTGATTGTGAGTTGCCTATAAACGGCACCTCGGTAAAAATTTACAAGCCCGCTGCGGATAGCCGCGAAACTATGCTGGCTGTGGCGGATGCCAAACAAACCTTTCACCAAACCAGCGCTGATGAACTTAAGGCCAAAGAAAAACTATTTATCGCCGAAGGCCAATTACAGGAAAATGGCGATTTTACAGTTGAACTTGGCGACCGCAGCGGTTATGACGGCGGTGCGCTCGAGATTGATTGGTACTGCGGCACCGGCCCGATAAAAATTGGTCCGGGGCCTAAAAAGGCGCTTGATTTACAGTTTCATATCACCACGCTGCAACCAATGTGGCAGGGCAACAAAGGCGATACCCAGTTTGCTTATTTTGAATACAGTATCGACTCGAAATGGTTTTGCCGTATTTTATCGTTGTTTGATATATGGGTGGTTTGCGGCATAGTTACCGATTGCGAGACCCGCAAGCCCATCAGCGGCGTAAGGGTGTTTGCTTACGATGTCGACCTGATACAGGATGATACCCTGGGCGACAGCTATACCGATGCCAATGGCAAATTTACCATAATTTACCCCGGCGATAACTTCAGGAAAACACTGCTTTCGCCCTGGCTGAATATTGAGTGGCCCGCAGGCCCTGATTATTATTTCCGGATTGAATCATCATCGGGCGCTGTATTGCTGAGTGAAGACCGCACCCGTGGCCGCCAGGCCGACAGGCACAATGCACACAATTGCTTCTGCGTAAAACTTTGCGTAAAAGACGGGCCCGGTGTTAGCGACGTGCCATGGTTTACTTCTGTTGGTAACTTCAGCATTACATCAGATATTGATGGTGCCGGCAAAACACAAATTGCCAAGTTTGGCGCAGGTGGCGTTGGCTATGGCTTTTTCGGTTCGGTTAAGCTGGGCGGTTACGCCACCAAACGAGTGCCAACCGCGCCAGGGGGCGCACTTTACTACCGCTTTTTATACTCGCTGGATAATGTGAATTTCACTAAAATTACTACTGCGCAAATGGAAAATACCGCGCTAAAGGTTGCCACCAGGCAAATAACCTGGCACGGGGCATTGCCTTCCAGGACGTGGTTATTGACATTAACCAGTCCGCATCGGTACCTGACAGCATCCCCTTAGATAACTATCCGTTGCCAATAGCCGACCACGTGTTGCATCCTGATGCTGATGGCTGGGTAAGGGTTGATCAGCCTGCGCTAGATAACGGCTTTTATGGTTCGCTGTTTTATTTAAACACCAATACCATTTTAGCCGGTGGCGATGCCAGTGTTGGCCAGGCCGCAGGTACAGCAGTAAGCGCTGCTGACCAAAAGAATGGCACAATGTTGTACATCCAGTTTCAAACTACCGACGACCCGGCAAACGCGGCATCGCCAAACCTGAAAACACAGGTGCTTGTGGGCCAGATTTACGTAAACAACTGGAACGAAGTAAACCTGGTGAAACTTGAGGAATTGTACGCAGGTGGCGGCAGCGGCTGTACCCCGGTTAAAACCCAGGCGCATATCGATTACACGGTAGACCATGAGTTGATTGCCGGCTGGAACCTAAGCATATGGTCAAATGCAACGGGCAGCATAGGCGGCCTGCCATCGGGCAATGTGCCACGCGGTGTGGCTGCACAGCTTGACCTGGCTACGGCGGTGGGTATTACGCCGGCATTTGCTACCTGGCCTTCGTGCGCTTATGCATTGTCGTTAAACACCGTGCGCAAACTCACTACCGGCGAGTATAACGATATATGGAAGCCAAATACTGTGCTATTCTGTAAATAAGATACT
>JBDUDE010000919.1:0-7700 GCA_040003105.1 Mucilaginibacter sp.
ACCATAGGGCGCTACGGCGGCAGCATCTTTCAAAACAGAAATGGTTTCTACAGTATTTGGATCAAGGCGGCTAAAATCGCGCGGAACACCATCAACGATCAGTAATGGCTGTGTGCCCCCAATTGATCCGGTACCCCTGATCTGGATGTTTGAGCCATCAAATCCGGGCTCACCGCTGCTTTGCGTAATAATTAAACCTGAAGCACGGCCAACCAAACTGTTTGTTAAATTCACAACCGGTTTTTTTGCTATTTCGCTGGTATTTATGGTTGATACAGCTGCAGTTAAAGACGTTTTCTTTTGTGTACCGTAGCCTACCACGACGACCTCGTTAAGGCTTTTTGCTTGTGCATGTAAGCTTATCGTCATCGATGATCTGCCTTCAACCGGAACTTCTGCCGGGTCATAGCCTATATAAGAAACCACCAAAACAGCGTTATCAGGCACGGCGGCAAGTGTAAAGTTTCCATCTACATCAGTTACCGTACCAACGCTGGTGTTTTTAATTTTCACCGATACACCAATTAAGGTTTCGCCGGTTACCCTGTCAATTACCTTTCCTTTTATGTTAACTGGAGGGACTGGTTTTTTAGCAGCCTTCGCAGAGGCCTTTACGGATTTTATTGAACCAACCATGCTTGCCCCCTTGGCATATGACAGGTTGATTAACAATAAAAACATTAAAATATGACTCAACACTATCTTTGAGGTCTTGGATAAATTGAGCATTTGCTTGAGTAAATTATATTGCATAGTCGATTTTATTAGTTAATAAACAATAAATAGGTTCTAACTTCACAGCAAAAGGTTTGCTGAATGATCAATTTATTCCGGGTGGCTTTTTTTCTTCATGTTGATTGGTTTTGAGGTTAATAATAAGTTGGTTTTTTAACTGTGTAGGATACATTTAAAACTATAAAGCCCAAGTTTAAGCTTCCGGGTGATAACAGGAATACTACAGACTTTTAATTAATGTTAAATCTACAGGTATTATTGGCGATGCTAATTTGGCGACTAAAAGCCATATTTGCGGGGGGTAAATTAATATTTATAGGGGGGTATTTCGTACAAAATGTAGTTATTAGTTAAATAACCGCTTAAATAACGAATAAAAATAAACCTAGCGTTTTACGTTAACCGTATTATGTAATTTTTCCTGGTTTAGGTGTTTTCTAAATTTCTTTATATAATCTGACGGGTTTGCCCCGAACAATTTATTGAATTGTGCTCTGAAATATTTGGGATCATTTATTCCTACTTTGTAGGCAGCTTCCGAAACGGTGCAATCCGTATTCAGCATAATCTCTGCTGCTTTACGCAAACGTATGTACCTGATAAATTCGTTTGCCGAACCGCCCGAAACAGACCTGATTTTTTTGTAAAGATTAGAATGGCTCATTCCTATTTCATCGGCCAATATTTTTATAGTAAAATATTCATCTTCCAGGTGGTGTTCAACTATGGCGATACATTTTTCTAAAAACATCTTGTATTCCAGCGGCACTTTTAAATCGTTCGATTTAAAAGTTATCTCATTATAAAAATATTTCTGAATATTTTCCCGGCTTTTTATTAAGCCGTGAACCCTGGCAATAAGTACATCCTTTTCAAAGGGTTTGGTTATATAATCATCGGCCCCGCCTTCTATCGCCTTAAGTTTTATTTGAGGCAGGGTGTTGGCGGTTAATAATATAACCTGTATATGGCTTAATGTTGGCGATTCTTTAATCAGCCTGCATAACTCTATACCGCCTAAACCGCTCATCATTACATCACTTATCACCACGTCAGGCACCAGCTTCGTTGTCATATTAAACCCTTCATTTCCATTTTCAGCTTCAAAAACGTTAAATTCATGATTAAATATCTGCATGATGTACCGTCTTACTTCAATGTTGTCCTCAACAACCAGCAGTGTCTTTTTATTATTTAAAAGCGTTTCATAATTACTTTGAGCAGCATTGGTTAAGTTTCCGTTAATCTTCACACCTGTTTCCTCAAAGTCTATCAGTTCTTCTAAAAAAACCGAGGGTTCAACTATATCTTCAAAGATTAATCCGCCTTCCAAATGCACCGTGCCTTTTAAAAGTTTAACATTAAACACGGTGCCTGTATTTTCTTCGCTTTCATAACCGATAGTACCATGGTGCTGATTTACAAATTTTTTAACAAGATAAAGCCCGATACCGAAACCACTGTACGACTGATTAGAATTCTGAACCCGTGAAAACTTTTCAAAAACGTGCTCGCCTGCGCCTTTTGTTATCCCGCATCCCGAATCTTTAACCTGTATGGTAACATTATCGGCATTTTCAATAACACGGCAATTAATTTGCCCTCCATCCGGGGTGAATTTTATTGCATTTGAAATAAGATTAAATAATACGATCTCAATTTTTTCGCGATCGGCGTATATATCAATTACATCCAACTCGCATTGGAACTGAACTTGAAGGTGCTTAATTTTTGCCTGGTGCGTAAAACATAATAGTACATCCCTGCAAATACCAACAATATCCAGTTTTACAATTTTTAATTTATCCGCCCCGCTGTCGGCCTTGCTGAATAACAATAACTGATCCACCAGGCTTAAAAGGCGCCGTGCATTTCTGTCAACGGTGTGCGCGTTTATCAAATCATCCGGATTTTGCGTTTTACTGGATAACAGCTCCTTGATCGGGTTGATGATTAACGTAAGGGGGGTGCGGAACTCGTGTGAAACATTTGTAAAAAACGCAAGCTTTTTTTCGTTCAGCTCCTTTTCTTTCTCAGTTGTTATCTGGGCAACTTTAATTTCATATTTAAGTCTCGCCTGGTCGGCTTTGTAGCGCAAATAATAATAAACCAAAATTATTACCAGCAAAAAATAACTTGCATAAGCATACCAGGTTTTATACCATGGCGGCAAAATGGTTATTTTAAAAGAAGCGTAATTGTTAAACCAAACGCCATCCTGGTTTGACACCTTAACTCTGAAAGTATAGTCACCGGGCGCAAGGTAGCGATAGGTGGCTGATTTTTGGTGTTGCACATAGTTCCATGATTTATCCAATCCCACCAGTTGATAGGCAAAATCGCTCTTTTCGGCATAAGGATAATTCAGGGCCACATATTGAATAGAAAATACAGATTGATCGGGCTTTAAAATAACCTGTTTTGATTTGTTAGGTACCTGGCTCAAAATCTGGTCTTTTTGCCCAACCTCAACATCTTTATTAAACAACTGCAACCCTGTAATAATTACCTTCGGTTCAAAGGCGCTTTGCTTTACGTCGCCCGGAAAAAAGATGTTGTAACCTTCTGTTCCTCCAAAACATACAAACCTATCCCTGGCGCTGTACATGCATGAATTAGGGCTAAAATGGCCGGTTTGCAAGCCATTTGAAATATCATAATTCATTACCTCACCTGAAACCGGCACAATTTTCGACAAGCCGTTGTTGGTACTAACCCAAATATTGCCTTCGCCGTCGGGCTGTATAGCATTGATCGTATTGTTGGCCAACCCGTTTTTTTCCGTATATCTTTTTATCGTTTTTGTTTTTAAATCAACCGAAATTAAACCGTCCCCTTCGGTCCCTACAAGCAATTTATCATCAACGCTTTTAAGTGAATAGATCACCTTACTCGGTAAAAGGCTGTCTGTTTGATTATTTTTAAAATAGCTGGTAAAACTTTGCTGACCTTTTGCCCGGTAAAGCAGCCCAGCGCCGTACGTGCCTGCAAAGATATTACCGCTCTTGTCTTCACAAATTGCCCGGATATTGTTTGAAGATATATTATTGCCAGCTACAGAATAATTTTTAAAGCCGGCCTTTCCAAACTGCATAACACTTATACCGCCGCCGTTAGTACCCACCCACAAATTATTCGCTGAATCTTCAAAAATCACTCTGACGTCGTTGGAACCCAGGCCTCCGGGAGAATCCTTTTTATAGGAATAATTGATAAAACGATCTGCTTTAGCGTCATAACGATATAAGCCATGCGCGTATGATCCAAACCACAATTGTTTATTATGATCCATTAACGCGCATAAAATATTATTACATGTTAACGAGCCTGCTTTTCCGTCGGCATAAAAATGCTTTACAACTTCGCCGTTAAGCTTTTTCTTAAAGATACCTTCCCCATCAGAACCCATCCATAAATAACCTTCGTTATCCATACACATTCCGTAATACCTTAAATATCCGGTGGTGTAGGCCCCGCTTAATTTATCCTGGAATTTTTTAAATTTTTCAGGAACATTACAGATCAAAAATATGCCATCGCCAAACGTTGCCGCCCATATGTTTTTATCCTTATCCATAAACATCGATTGTATGGTGCGCTCGGTGACATGGACATTCTCATCCGTGGTTACCGGGACGATGCTAACATTTTTAAACCCTGCCTTCACGGATCTGTCTAAATTCATTTTGTAAATGCCCCCGTCCTGCAGGCCTATGAGCAGGTTATGATTATTATCTTCCAGCAGCGAATAAAAGTAATTGCTTGGCAGGTTAAATTCCGGCCCTTTAAAAACCTGCACCCTGTTTTCAGCTCTTATATAAACGGCAAGTCCGGCTCCGGTGCCAATCCATATATTGTGATAATGGTCTTCTGCTATACAATTTACCCTGCCTTCGGGGATGCTGCCCACCGGCAACCCCGGCGTTTGGTTTTTAAGGATGGCACCGTTTTTAACCGTAAAAACAGACAATCCACCTTCCGCTGCAACCCACAGCAATCCTTTCGAATCCTGAAAAATACGATTAACCGTGTTTTTTACCAGGCCGGGCTGGTTTGTGGCATTAAAGTTTCTTAAATTGTGACTAACCTTATTATACGAAAATAAGCCTGTACTATAGCTGGAAAACCATAACACGTTAGCGCCATCAGAAGCCATCCCGCTGATATCATAAAGCAAAACACCTTTTGCCGGTTCAAATTTCTGAAAACGTTCCGTATTGGTATCAAACTGGTATAAGCCACGACGGGAGGATATCCAGATACCGCCCTGCGCATCTTTAAACACAGCGTCGATATAGTTGCTCGGCAGGCTGAAAGGATTAGTCGCGTCATGTCTGAAAACTTTGAAGTTTGTACCGTCAAACCTGTTTAATCCATCGGCTGTAGCAAACCACATAAAGCCGTTATCATCCTGTACTACGCCGTTGATAAATCCGTACGACAGTCCATTATTAAAGGTGTATTTTAAAACTTTCTGCTTATACGCACCCTGGGGAAATGCCAAAATTGTATTCGCCGTAAGAAGCATTAATAGTAAAGCTTTCCTCATATTTAGTAAAATTGGCTGGTATTGGTACTACGCCGTTGTCTCACTTTATCCAAAACTAATAATTAACGCAATATATTAGTTTAACCTAAACATATCACTTAAAGGTGCGAAGTATTCCTCTTGAGTCGTTCAAATGATCAAGGACTGTTCCAGCTTCCGGTAAGGTAAAGAAATTCATTCCATAGTTTTTACTCCAGTTTAGCACAGGTATCCACCTACAAAATATTTTTTTCGTTTTAAAAGGGATAATTTAGGGGTACCCATGTATATAGTTGTCTGTAGTGTTGTTGTAGGGCATTTAAATTATTAAAAAACAATTATTTTCTGCTACCTTGCTTTTGCAATTGAAGTTAAATGTTCCCTGGTGTATTAATATTCATCTTTAAATATTAACCAGGGCCAATAGCATAACCAATAGCGAATATAATGTCTGCCACCGGTAAACCCGACATACACCGGTCAGCGTAGTAGCATGTGCATGCATATTGCATGGCTCCGTTTTTAATATTTGAGAAAACATCAACCTGTTGGTTTATCAACCTTAACATGTAGAGATATTAAGACCAACTATGCAATTTCGGTTAAACCAATTATTGTTTATATATATACTACCTAAATGAAGTTTACAAATGGCGCCCGAGAAGCTGTTGCTGAGGCCTTACGTTATTTTTATTCACATTCATCGAAATTTATTATTGCAGGGGCATTGATTGTAATAATGGGCTTTTCGCTGAATACCGCCCGGTTAACTGCTGATGCAGATAATGGCGGCCTCTTTTTGCCTGATGGTTTCAAGGCTTTGGTTGTTGTCGACAGCCTAAAGGGGCAGGCAAGGCATATCGCCGTCAATTCAAATGGCGATATTTATGTAAAAGCAAGGAACCATCGTTCAAATGACGGTTATGGTAATATTGCCCTCCGGGATACGAATGGCGACGGTAAAGCCGATATCATAGCCCCTTTCGGTAAATATGACGGCCACACTTACGGTACAGCTATGCGGGTGCACGACGGCTACCTGTATTTCAGCTCAGAACTGATGGT
Source organism: Mucilaginibacter sp. (assembly GCA_040003105.1). GTDB lineage: Bacteria > Bacteroidota > Bacteroidia > Sphingobacteriales > Sphingobacteriaceae > Mucilaginibacter. Next base: position 6,329 of record JBDUDE010000919.1, read on the forward strand.
GTACAGGATGAAGCTTAAACGCGGCCAATTAGTGCCCGATAGCAAAATAGATACGATTGTTATTGATAATCCCCCTTATCATGAACACCAGACCAAACCTATCACTTTTGATAATAAAGGGCACATTTATGTAGGCTGGGGCGCCGGATCAAACGCCGGGCAGGAAAAAAACCGTATTCCCGGTTCCCCTGGCACAGGTGATCCAAATTCGCCCGACAATAGCAATCCCTGGTTAAAAGATCATGGCGGCATCTGGATGTTTGATGCTGATAAAACTAATCAGCATCAATCAGACGGAATAAGATATGCCACGGGCTTAAGAAGCCTTGTTGCCCTGGATTGGGATTACAAGAGTAAATCACTTTATACAGTTATGCACGGCCGCGATGATTTCAGGATGATTTGGCCCGATATTTATTCGCCATGGCAAAGTGCAATGCAGCCGGCCGAAGAATTTTTTAAAGTGAACCAGGGGCTTGATGGCGGCTGGCCTTATTATTATTACGATGGCATTAAGGCCAAAAAGCTGCTTAATCCCGAGTATGGAGGCGACCAGGTAAAAGAAGGCAATGGCGCAAAACTAACGCAGCCATTGATTGGTTTTCCGGCGCACTTTGCACCCAACGACCTGTTGTTTTACAGGGGGAAACAGTTTCCGGCCCGTTACAAAAATGGTGCTTTTATAGCCTTTCATGGCTCCACAGACAGGGCGCCTTATCCGCAGGCAGGCTATATTATTGCTTTTGTGCCCTTTAAAGATGGACAGCCTTCGGGTCCCTGGGAAGTTTTTGCAGATGGCTTTGCCAAAGTTGACCCTATTGTGAGCGTTAGTAATGCAGCATACCGCCCGATGGGTTTGGCCGAAGGCCCGGACGGGTCGCTGTATATAAGCGATACCGAAAAAGGGAAAATCTGGCGGATTATGTACCAGGGTGATAAAAAGAACTTCGGGACAGCGCAGCTTGCAGCGATGAAAAACCGAAAAATGACCGCGTCCAACATCAAAACACCCGATGAAATCAAGGATAACCTGTTTAAAGATATGCCGGCAACATCTGCAGTATACACCACTTATTGCATAGCGTGTCATCAGCGCGACGGTAAGGGCGATGGTAACCGTTTCCCTCCGGTGGCGCAGTCAGAGTGGGTAAATTATAATCCCAACCGGTTAATCAACGTGATACTAAATGGCCTCAAGGGTCCGGTGCAGGTAAAGGGACTTTCTTATAACGAGGTAATGCCTGGTCATGGCAGTTTTCTTTCAGACGAACAAGTAGCCGAAGTGCTCACCTATATAAAATCAAATTTTAACAACTTACCCGAAATTGTAACACCTGCGCAGGTTGCCGCGGTACGAAAAATGACAACAAAA
>JBDUDE010000313.1:0-2306 GCA_040003105.1 Mucilaginibacter sp.
AAGTTTTTGATCTGAACGATTAATCAATTGTAAACCTAATAGGAAACCCGGCGAACCTCATTCGCTGGGTTTTTTTATTTTAAGGGCATTTTTAACTGTATGAAGAAATATAAAATAATAACAACGCACAAAAAGTTACTGGCCGATACCACTACCCCGGTTAGTATTTACCTGCGCCTGCGCGATGTGTTCCCCAACTCGCTCCTGCTGGAAAGTTCAGATTATCATAGCCGCGAAAACAGCGTGAGCTATGTTTGCTGCGAACCCATAAGCGGTTTTGTTTTAAACGATGGTGCGCTTAAAGTAAGCTACCCTGATAAAAGCGAAGACAATTATGCGCCCGGCAATTTCGACCTGATCAATAAAATCAATGATTTTATCGGCAGCTTTGATACTGTACCCCACCCGGGCAAAATTATCTCGAATGGGATATTCGGCTACTTTACGCACGAGGCCGTTGAGCACTTTGAAACCATTAAGCTAAAGGAAAGCGCCGACACAAGCCGTAAAATACCGGTAATGCAGTACCATATTTACCGGTACATTATCGCTATCGATCACTTTAAAAACGAGTTGTACATATTCCATAACCAATCCGAAGGCGAAGCAGATAACAACGGGCTTGAAAAACTGGCCGACCTTATCCGCAACAAAAACTTCCCTGAGTACCGTTTTGAAAGCAAAGACGCCGAGCAATCAAACTTAACTGGTGAGGAATTTATGGCCGTTGTGGAGAAAATGAAACAGCACATTTACCGCGGCGATGTTTTCCAGATAGTACCGTCGCGCGGATTCTCTAAAAAGTTTTTGGGCGATGAATTTAACGTGTACCGCGCGCTACGCTCCATTAACCCCTCACCCTATTTATTTTATTTTGATTATGGCGATTTCAGGATATTTGGCTCATCGCCCGAGGCGCAGATAACTGTGAAAAACGAAGTAGCCAGTATATTCCCGATTGCCGGCACGTTTAAACGCAGCGGCGACGATGAAAAAGATGCCGAAATTGCCCGCCAGCTGGAGAACGACCCCAAAGAATCGGCCGAACATGTGATGTTGGTCGACCTTGCCCGCAATGATTTAAGCCGCCACTGCGGCGATGTGACTGTAAAAGCGTTTAAAGAGGTACAATATTACTCGCACCTGATACACCTGGTATCGCATGTAAGCGGCAAACTGCTGCCTGGCGTATCTTCATTCAAAGTGGTGGCCGATACCTATCCCGCAGGCACCCTGAGCGGCGCGCCAAAGTACCGCGCAATGGAAATCATCGACGAAAACGAAAAAACAAAACGCAGCTTTTACAGCGGCGCCATCGGTTTCCTGGGTTTCAATGGTGATTTTAATCATGCCATTATGATACGCTCGTTTTTAAGCAAAAACAGCACCCTGCACTACCAGGCCGGCGCAGGTATAGTGGCCGGATCGATAGCCGAAAGTGAATTAAAAGAGGTTGATAACAAAATAGCCGCGCTAAGGAAAGCGATTGAATTAGCAGAAACCTTGTAAGGCGCAGCCCCCTAAGCCACTAAAGGGGGAACAACAGCCGGCCCCATCGGGGCCAAATATTGGTAGTAAAAACACGGAAAAGAAATAAACGTGCCGTAGATACGAAACACGAAGCGATAAGTGTGAGGTTCAAAAAATAAAACAATGAACGACAAAATATTAATAATCGACAATTACGATTCATTCACCTACAACCTGGTGCATTTGGTTAACGAGATTGGCCTGCAATGCGAAGTGTGGCGCAATGACAAATTTAACATTGCTGATGTGGATGTGTACGACCGTATCATCCTTTCGCCGGGTCCCGGTATACCCAGCGAGGCCGGGCTATTGCTTGAGGTAATAGAGAAATACGCCGCAACAAAAAGCATTTTCGGCGTGTGCCTTGGCCAACAGGCTATTGCTGAGGTGTTTGGCGGCAAACTATACAACCTGCCCCAGCCCATGCACGGCATTGCTACGCCAATAAAAGTAACCGACAAACAGGAACGCCTTTTTACCGGCTTGCCCGAAACCTTTAAAGTGGGCAGGTACCACTCATGGGTGGTGGATGGTAACGCATTGCCTGATTGCCTGGCTGTAACAGCAATTGACGAAGCGGATAATTCGTTAATGGCGTTAACTCATAAAGACTATGATGTTCGGGGTGTACAATTTCACCCGGAGTCGATACTGACAGAGTTTGGGAAAGAAATGATGCAGAATTGGCTAAGCCGCCCAACCTCCTAAAGGTGGAGCAACTGCACTACATGGTCTATTAAAATTTATTAATTAAACTTGCAAATTAAAATCCCCCT
>JBDUDE010000963.1:0-2301 GCA_040003105.1 Mucilaginibacter sp.
TACCTGCTTATCGGGTTTCAATAATACAGGGTACTGGTTTTTGCGGGTTTCGTTGGTGTAAATCGCCCATCCGCCTAAATTGTATTTGGTTTTATGCCAGCTTACCGAAAACGAGCTTTCAAACTCAGCATCGTATTGCGGGTGTACCAACCTGCCTTTTTCAAGTGCTAGCTTTTCGCGGTCGGCATAGCCTAGCTCACCGGTTCGCTGAGCCTTCTCGTTAAAGTTATAGTAACCCAGCAGGATGCCTTTTTTGCCGAGATAATCGTAAGAAGGATAAAAAATCTGCGTCAAATCGTTGTTGGTATGGGTAATGCCGCCATAAATATGGTCGTCCTCCTCCCAAAAACGACGTTTAAACTGCAAGCCAATTTTGCCGGTTTGCATATAGCCGATGTAGTCAATCGCCCGGCTCACATCACCCGAAAAATTATTATTTACATTGCTCAGCACCGGTAAAGGCAGTGTACAAATGCAAATATCGCCCTGTAAAATATGTTCGCCCTGCGCATCTTTATAAGTAACCTTTACCCCGTTGTCGATGTTGGTAATATTAGTTACCTCGGCGCCAAGCCTTAAATTGGGGGCAACCTTTTTTTCCAGCGCTTTCGCAATCTGGTCCATACCGCCGATTGCCTGGAACATGGTCATTTGCAATTCGTAGGTATATTCGGCCACGTTATAAAAATCGGGGTCCAGCAGGCCTGATTGTATCATGGCTGCCAGTTTATGCGGGTCGGCAATTTTACCAGGCCTGTCACCAGCCCCCGGCGAATCAATATAGCCCCGTCGTGCCGATGCTTTGTACAGCTTATCCGGGTCGAGCCCACCCTCAGCCATTAAATATTCAATAACTTTTTCTGAATCTTCTTTGGTTAAACCCGTGTCCAAATTGCCATGGTCGATGCTTTTGGCAAGCAACTCACTCATGTAACCGCGTATGTCGTTATGCACTTCGCGGACGCGTATTTTTTTATTGGATAACGGGCCTTTGCCCTCGGCAAAGTAGTAAGAGCCCTCGTTTACGTTATTATAAACCTGTAACGGGATTCCAAATTCTTTGCAGTAATGCAGGGTAAGCTGGTGGTTGTGCGGTATGCGCGAAGGGCCGGCGTTAAAATACTGGCCTTCGTCAAAGCGGGCGGTGAGGGTTGGCTTATCTGTTTCGGTGTTAGTGCTGCCATTGCGTATGCTCCAACATCGGCCGCCGGCACGCCCGCGGGCCTCTAATATGGTACAATTATAGCCCAACTTATTTAACTCATAGGCGCAGGTCATCCCGGCAAGGCCACCACCTAAAATGATAATTTTTTTGCCGTTACCGCTGCCCGTTAAGTTAAACGCATGGGCAGGTGCAGCCTTTAGCATGCCTAGAGCCAGCATTGCAGGATAAGCACCCCCGGTGAGCATTGCGCCTTTGCTTAAAAAATTTCTCCTGGTAATTGTTTCCACATCAAATAGCGATAGTTCCGGTTGTTATTATAGCCTTAAATTTATGTTATTTTTAACAAAGCGCCAATTTTGTTGATAAAATGTTGCTTTTGTAAATCATTATTCCGACATTTTTTTAAATTTTTTTAAATAATGAGATAATTTTTAGTGATAGTGAGATAGAATTCAGTTACAATTTGTCACGCGGCGTTTTGTAATTTTAGCCTTACAACAATCCCCGGTTGTTAATTAACCTTTATATTAGTATAAATCCACAATTTATGATTAACTATTACCCATTCATCAACCTGAAAAAGGCTTTCACAACAATTTTTCTGTTGATTGCTCTGGTAGGTGCTTCTTTGGCCCAGCAGCCGGGCCAAAAATGGCATTACAGCATGTCGGTTGAGCCGGCAACAAAAAAGGTACATGTAAGCCTCGAACTTAGCGGCAAACTACCCGATACCGTGGCCTTTAAAATGCCAACCTGGACTACCGGCTACTACCAGTTTATGAATTTCGGCAAAAGCGTCTCTGCTTTTAGCGCTACCGACGAAAGCGGCAAAGCCATCGACTTTAAACATCCTGACCAAAACACCTGGAAAGTGGCCACACCCGGCAATAAAGTGGTAAAGCTTAAATATGATGTGGAGGCCATCCGCAATTTTGTGGGCGGCAATTATGTTGATACGGCACACGCGTACCTGTCGCCGGCCGGCATTTTTATGTATGGCGATAAGAATATTTTGCAGCCGGTAACGGTTAGCGTACAACAGTCCCCGGGTTGGACACGGATTGCCACCGGGCTTGACCTTGCCGGCAGCGATTCCACCCAATTTAAAGCGCCTGATTTTGATGTGCTGTACGATG
>JBDUDE010000119.1:0-2298 GCA_040003105.1 Mucilaginibacter sp.
ATAATTAATGCCGTTTTTTTGTCTTTTGGGTCGATGTCGACATTCTTTAACGCATCGGTAATGGAAGCGATAAGCAATTGCTCGAATTTTGTATACTCATCACCAACTTGAAGAAACTGTACGCCGTCATCAAACAGGGCTGCGAAAAATGGAACAGGGGACAGCCTTTCGTTATCATGGCACTTAACTCCCGATTCATTGTTTTTTAGATGCTCAAAATTCTCCTCCGTTGTTTTACCTAACGGTGATAAAATATTATCGGCAACTATAAAAACGTCGGGTTTCATCATTCTGCTCATATTTCGGCAGACTTACGAAGTTTATTAAACTTCGTAAGTCTTACCGTTCCTTTATTCATTGCCTATAAATACCTTCATTTCGCATTGAGCCAATAAATTGCCATTATGCCAAATCTTGCCATCAATTACGGTAACGTTGAATATTTGGTTTTGTATAGTGATTTCAGTTGTCAACTCGTCACCAACTTTTGGTAAGTTAAATACTTCGAAATCTTTAACAGCACCAATATAGCCGGTTTCCACAGGCTTACCATTGCTTTGTGCCATGTATCCCGAGTGCAGGGCCGCAGTTTGCGCTATATTTTCCATCAAACCCGCTTCCTGGAAAACGCAGTCTTTCACAAATACATTGTCATTGGTGATTATAAAGCTGCTCCTGGTAGTTATTTCATCAGCATAAAGCAACTTACCCACCATTACAAAAGGTGCTTTTTGCGGGATAAGGCCGCGTATATCTTCAACCGGCAAGTCCATATCAGGAATATAAACCCCCGTTTATTGATAGTACCTGCCCGGTAATATAAGCAGCATCGGGCGAAGCCAAAAAGGCTGTTGCGTGTGCCACTTCCTCAGGCAGACCAAAACGCCGGGCAGGAATAATCATTTTTAATTCTTTTTCATCAAGTCCTTCAGTCATATCGGTCTTTATAAAGCCGGGAGCAATGGCATTCACTGTAATTCCCTGCCGCGCAATTTCTTGTGCGAGAGCCTTGGTCGCACCAATAACCCCGGCTTTAGCTGCCGAATAATTGGTTTGTCCCGCCAGGCCCTTCAGGCCCGAAAGTGAAACGATATTAACTATTCGCCCGTATTTGCGGCTAAGCATGTTGGTCAGCACCAACCGGGTTACATGAAAAAAACTGTCGAGGTTGGTTTTTAAAACGTTATCCCACTGCTCTTCGGCCATCCAGGCCATCAGGCTGTCGTCGCGGATGCCGGCATTGTTTATCAAAACCTCGATGTATTTATCTTCGTTGGCTTCAATCCAGCCGCCAAGTGTTTGTTTTATCTGTTCCCTATCGGCAACATCAAATGGCATTAATTCACCGTCGCCGCCATTTTCTTTAATGGCTGCAAGGGTTTTATCGGCCTCCTCAACATTGCTTTTATAATTCACCAGCACATAATAGCCCAATGCACCTTGCTTTAAGCAAATAGCCTTTCCTATGCCCCTTGAGCCGCCGGTAACCAGTGCGCATTTCATTTTGAGAAAGATGTTATGTGGTCTGCCGATTCAAGGAAGGTTTTAACCCTTTCCAGGTCTTTATACTTGGGCGCATCCTCAATAAATACTGGGAATATTGCCCTCACTTCGTCGTACAACGCGCGTGATATAGTCGATAGCTTATCCTTGCATTCCAAATAATCTATCGCCTGTAAAATCGTCATCAGGTGGATGCCCAGTACCTCGAATGAATTATCGATAACCCTTTTAGTCATCAATGCCGCATTACAGCCCATGCTCACAATATCCTGGTTGTCGTTATTGTTAGGTATGCTGTGCACATACATCGGGAATGATAGCGTTTGGTTTTCGGCCGTAGTCGAAGTAGCGGTAAACTGCATACCCTGCATACCAAAATTTAAACCCAGCACGCCAAGGTTTACAAATGGTGGCAGCTTTTGATTCAGTTTGGCATTCAGCAGGTAGTTTAGCTGTCGTTCGGCCAGCATCGATACGCGGGTCATGGCAATTTTTAATTTGTCCATTTCCAGCGATACATAATCGCCGTGGAAATTACCGCCATGGAAAATATTGTGGTTTTCATGGTCAATCACCGGGTTGTCGTTAACCGAGTTTAGCTCGTTAACAACCGTGTTTTCAACCTGCGTAATGGTGTCATAAATAGGCCCTAAAATCTGGGTTACACAACGCAGGGAATAATATTCCTGCACTTTGTCCTCAAATATTTCATAATCAAGGTTGTCCGGGTTGTATAAATGCTCGGAACGGTCGCGAATCATTTTGCTGTCTTTCAAAATATCGCGCATCATGCCT
>JBDUDE010000637.1:0-2297 GCA_040003105.1 Mucilaginibacter sp.
AGGGCTAAACGTACCAAACTGAAACCAGCGGGTAAACAGTTCGCGGTATTTTGGTTGCGACCAATCAGGGATACCGTCCTTATCCACACGCGACAAATAGCCGCCGATGTCTGAAGTCCAGTATGGAATACCCGACACGCAGGCGTTAATACCCTGCGGGATTTGGTTACGAAGAGATGCGAACGTACAGGTAATATCAGACGACCATAAGGTTGCCGCATTGCGCTGCTCGCCGGCAAATGACTGCCTGATCAACAGGAAAGCGCGTTTGCCCGGTATATCGGCACGCCAGCCTTTGTATAATCCTTTTGAATGCTCTAATGAGTAAGTGTTAAAATAATCGATGCCCTTACCTACCGAGAACTCGGCTTTGCGGCGCTCGTCAAGCAGGCTGCCGTTATCAGGTTCGCATTGGTCAACCCACCAGGCATCAAAGCCGTAGCGCTTAACTACACTGTCGCGGGCCTGCTCCCAGTAGCGCTGGCGCGCTTTGGGGTTATGGGCATCGTAATAAGTATCATAAGTATGGGTAACGAAATTATCCCAGGTAATACTGGTTAAAAAACCTTTGCTTTTTAAATCGTCAAAATCCCTGGTTCCGCTGCCAAATACCGGCCATATAGATAACATGGCGTGCATATTTGCTTTGTGCAACTCATCAATCATGGCTTTAGGGTTGGGGTACCTGCCTTTGTCCATCACATGTGAACCCATGGGTAGTGGCGACCACCAGTACCAATCCTGCACAATGGCGTCAACGGGAATATGGTTGTTGCGGTACTTGTCTTTAACACCTAAAATCTCGTCCTGCCGGGTATATTTATCTTGCGACTGGAACAAACCCAGCGACCATTTGGGGAACAAAGGAGCACGGCCTGATGCTGTGCGATATAAATCGATAATCCTGTCAAAATCGGGGCCGTAGAAGAAATAGTAATCAACCATTTTACCGCTTTCGGATACGTATTTATATTGGGTGTTACCGGCTTCGGCGCCATAAAAGTTTGATGCAGCATAGTTATCCCATAAAATACCGTAGCCTTTGTTTGATAACATTACAGGGATTGCGCCGGTCATATATTTAATCAGCATTTCCTGGTTGCGGCCTTTATAGTTGATGGATAATGAATCTTCCGGATGGCAACCCAGGCCAAATAATGCCTCATCGCCCGGCGAATTAAAATTTGTGGTACAGTTATAGGTTGGTATGCCAGCAATGGTTGCCGGAGCCATGCTTTTATTTTCGGAGCCTTCTGCCAATATTACTTCACCTTTTTTATTGGTGTACGTAATAGCATTGGTAGCTTTATTTATGCTGATGTTAAGTTTCGCTGTGGAGATTATTATTTGCCCATTGCGCTCCGTAACGGTAAAAGCTACCTTTTCGTTCCAGGTATTATTTACAACGAGCGAGTTTTTAGCGGGAAGGGCATTAAAAATAGTGTATTTAACTTCTACGATATCTGCTTTGCACACCTTAATGTTCATTAAGCCTTTATCGAGTTTAAATGTAACGCCACTGGCATTTTTTGTGTACGATATTACTGAAGCTTTCGTGGTGTTTACCAGTAACAGGACAATAATTAAAAACGCAGCGGGCTTCAAAAGAAACTCCTTGGCAAATTTTTTTTTCATTTAACAGGATTATTTTAGGTTTTGACCGTGGTTGAAGATCAGGGGATAAAACTAAGCCCGTTTTTTAAAAACCAATACCACAATTAGTAATAAGTGTAACACAAATGTTTACTAAGGCTATAGATTGGTTGTTTGATGGTGTATTTTGTACGCTTTAGGAAATGAGGACGCTGCTTATCACCTTATGAAGTGCAATTTTTTGCCCACGTGTTTTATCCACTCCCGCGCAAACAATTCGTGACCGTTCGGCATGGGGTGTATACCGTCCCACATCCAATATTCGGCGGGCGGGTATTTGGCTGCGGCCTGGTTAAAGCTATCCTGCAGGGGCACAAAGACAGCGTTAAATTCAGTTGCAAGTTTTTTAACAACTTGCTGCCGGCCGGTAACTTCCCGCTGGTAGTCGGCCCATTTATCTTTCACCCGGCCTACTGGTAGTATAAACGGCTCGCAAATAACCAGTTCAACTTGCGGCAAATGTTCTTTGGTTTGAGTTAACAGGGTGCGGTAGTGGTTTTCGTAGCTTTCAATGGTAAAATTTTTATCGCCGCCAACTGCGTGCATGGTATCGTTAACGCCTATTAAAATACTTAGCACGTTAGGGTTAATGGCGATGGTGTCGTCGGTCCACCGCGCGGCGAGGTCCGGAACAGTATTACCGC
>JBDUDE010000261.1:0-2295 GCA_040003105.1 Mucilaginibacter sp.
GTTGATAAGTTTTGGATTGCCAATGCGTTTTTATGGAATTTAGTGGTGTAAATATACGTTTTCCAAAAATTTTAGAATTTTTTTAACAATTTATGATGAAATTTATAAAAATAGTTTAAATTTGCCTCAATATTCGCAGATAACTCTATTAAACTTAAGATTTCAACCTAATATTATAAATTAATTAAAAAATGGCAACTAAACTCGAGTACATCTGGCTTGATGGATACAAACCCACTCAAAGCCTGCGCAGCAAAACAAAAATTGTAAGTGATTTCGGCGGCACATTAGAAGAATGCCCAAACTGGAGCTTTGACGGTTCATCAACCGAGCAGGCACCGGGCGGTTCGTCTGATTGCGTGCTGAAACCTGTATTTATTTGTAAAGATCCGGGAAGGCTGGATGCTTACCTTGTAATGTGCGAAGTACTTGATTCAACCGGTGCAGCTCATGAGTCGAACGGCCGTGCGCTTATCCAGGATGATGACAATGATTTCTGGTTCGGTTTTGAGCAGGAGTATTTTCTGTGGGATCCTGAAACTAACAAACCGCTTGGTTTCCCTGCAGGTGGCTACCCTGGCCCGCAAGGCCCTTACTATTGCTCGGTTGGCGCAAACAACGCTTATGGCCGCGATATAGTTGAAGAGCATTTGGATCTTTGCCTTGAAGCTGGGTTAAATGTTGAAGGCATCAACGCTGAAGTTGCTGCCGGTCAATGGGAATTCCAGATTTTCGCAAAAGGCGCTAAAGAAGCCGGTGACCAGATTTGGGTTGCGCGTTACCTGCTTGAAAGAGTTGGCGAGGCACATGGCGTATCAATTAACTGGCATTGCAAACCGCTTGGTCAATTAGACTGGAACGGTTCAGGTATGCACGCAAACTTCTCGAACACTACTTTAAGAACTTGCGGAAGCCAGGAAATCTACACCAAAATATGCGAAGCTTTCCGTCCGGTTATTGCTGAGTGTATTGCAGTTTACGGTGCCGATAACGATCAGCGCTTAACCGGTAAACACGAAACTGCTTCTATCCATGATTATAGCTATGGTGTATCTGACCGTGGTGCTTCAATTCGCATCCCGCTTTACACCGTACAAAAAGGCTGGAACGGTTACCTGGAAGATCGTCGCCCTAACTCGGCTGCCGATCCATACAAAGTAGCTGCAGTTATTATCAAAACCGTTAAATCGGCAAAACTGTAATTCCTGACTAAAGTAAATATGTTCTTATCCCCTGGTGGTAACACACCGGGGGATTTTTTATTTGGGGATTACACCGATTTTCAAGTGATTTCACTGATTACGTTGAATAGGGAAACCCTTGGCTGTGTCTCACAGCAACCGTTTTCCGGGACTGGTTAAGATTTAAGCAGTAAACGGCGAAGTCTCAACGGCGGCCTTTGAACAATAGGTATTGCAGGTTAAACTAAGTCTTGCCTAATATAACGCCGCCACTATTTCTTCAATCCGTTTTGCAATTGCTGCAAATGAAAGCTTCTCTTTAAAATAACGCAAACACAATTCCTGCTTTTCCTTCATATCTAATTTATCCAGGCTGTTCAAAGCAGCTAAAAGTGACGCTTCGTTTCCAGCCTCGTATATCACACCAGATCTCCCGTTATCCGTTATCATTTTGAACGACTGTATATCAGTTACCACAGGCACACACCCGCACGACATGGCCTCGCAAACTGCCGTCCCGCTGCCTTCGTAATGCGAGCCTGATATTAAGAAATCGGCGCTGTTAAACCAGTACTGCAAATCATCGTGCAGTACCTGGCCAATTAATTTAATTGCAGGTTTTGAGGCATCTTCTGTTAGTAATGCGTTTATTTGGGGCAATAGCTCGGCAGTATGATAAATCATGTATAAATGTGCAGCCGGGTTGGTTTTAGCATACTTTAAAAAAGCTTTAACTACGTTTAGCGGGTCTTTATTATCATTAAGCCTGCCAACCCATAAAAAAACAGGAGCGCCTGATGCATCTGTTTTTCGCCTGGCTAACTCTTTATCAACAGGATAAAAATTGGAGGATACCTCCATAACCTCCTGCACTTTCCAGTATTTCGATATTATGCCTTTTTTTACCCAGTCCAGCCCCATTTCCATCGATGCAAACAGGTAAACATCCACAAAACGGTCGGCCAATTTTTGTACATATTTTTTAATGCCGGGCATCGGTTTTTCGGCATGGTGATGGACTATTATTTTCGTTTTTTTTGGCAGGATTGCATGCAGCAATATTAGCGGTATCGGGTTATGTAAGCCCTGCACAATCACCACATCGGGCTTTAGG